>JBKBTU010000008.1:0-4075 GCA_046290715.1 Sphingomonas sp.
GGAAGGCGTCCCAGGTGCGCGGCACCTCCAATCCGGCGGCGTCGAGCAGGTCGCGGCGATAGACCAGGCATTCCGGCCCGTCGTGATAGGGCATACCCCAGAAGCCGCCGGCGAACCGTTGCAAGCCCGTCAGCGAAGGGCTCCAGGCGTCGGGGAAATCGGCGATCGGCGCATGCGCGAGGTGCGGCTCCAGATCCTCCAGCAAGCCGGCGCCCTGCGCTTCGGCCAGCCAGTCGGTCGCGAGGAACGCGACGTCCCACTCGCCGGTGGCGAGGCCGCGGCGGCCGATCACCGCCTCGTGCAGCGGGTTGAGGTCCATCGGCACCGCCTCCAGCACCGCATCTGCGCCGGTGGCGTCGACGAAATCCGCGAACTGGCGGGCGAGCGCGGTCTCGAACGGGCCGAACGCGCGGACGGCGATGCGCAGGGTTTCGCTCACGCGCTCGCCTCCGCCGGTGCGGTGTCGACCGTCTTGCGCGGTGCCCGCTTGCGGTCCGCGCCCACAGTGTAGATCGCCGCGGCGGCGACCACCACCACGCCTTCGATCAGGCCCTGGTAGTTCGCACCGAGATTGAGGATGTTGAACCCGTTGGTCAGCGTGAACAGCAGCAGGGCGCCAGCGACGGTCTTGACCACGCTGCCCGCGCCGCCGAACAGCGAGGTGCCGCCGAGGATCGCGGCGGCGATCACCGTCAGCTCCGCGCCCTGCATCGCTGTCGGGTTGATCGCACCCAGCCGGCAGCCGAACAGCACGCCGGCGAAACCGGCCGCGACGCTCGACAGGACGAACGCGCCGAGGCGATAGGCATGGACGTTGATGCCGGACAGGCGCGCCGCCTCGGCATTGCCGCCGACCGCGTAGATGCGCCGCCCGATCACCGTGAAGCGCAGGACGAAGCCGACCGCGGCGGTGACGGCCGCAAGGTAGATCACCGGCGGCGCCACCGATGCGTCGCGCAGCAGCAGCGCCAGGAGCGCGCTCGCACCCGCGGCGATCGCGGCAGGCGCGCTGCGGCGTAGGGCCGCATGTGCCGCGCATGCCACCGCAACGGCGATCAGCGGCCAGGCCAGCGGGACGCGCGTGCTTTCGAACGCCAGCATCTGCGCCAGCACCGCCGGATCCTCGACCATCAGCGAGCGCCCTTCGGTCAGGATCAGCACCAGGCCGCGCACCGCGGTCAGCGTCCCCAAAGTGACGATGAAGGCGTTGATACCGACGAACTGGACGATCGCACCGTTGAGCAGCCCGATCGCGGCGGCGGTGCACAGCGCGGCCCCCGCCGCCGGCACGAAGCCGATCGATCCGGCGAGCCCGATCAGCACCGCCGCCGCCAGCGCGGCGACGGAGGCGACCGACAGGTCGAACGCGCCGGTGATGAGCATCACCGTCATCGCCACGCCCATGATGCCGATCAGCGACGCCTGATAGACGATGTTGCCGAGGTTCTGTGCCGACAGATAGGGCGGCAGTCCCCGTGACGCGGCGAGGGCGGCAAGCACGACGAGCAGCAGCGCCAGCGCGTAATAGACGCCCGCCTCGCGCAACCCGAAGATCCGGCGCCAGTCGTTCATGCAGCGATCTCCGCCGGCGCCTGTCCGCCACCGGCCTTCAAAATGAGCCCGGCCTCCGTCTCCGCTGCCGGGTCCGCGGTGGCGACGAGCCTGCCGTCGCGCAGGATCGCGATCCGGTCCGCCACCGCGAGCAGTTCGGCGAATTCGGAGGAGACGAGGATCACCGCCAGCCCGTCGTCGGCGAGGGCGCGGATGAGGCGCAGGATCTCGGTGCGCGCGCCGATGTCGATTCCCGCGGTCGGCTCGTCGAGCAGCAGCACGCGTACGTTCGGGGTCAACCACTTGGCGATCACCACCTTCTGCGCGTTGCCGCCGGACAGGTCGGCCGGATGCGCGTCGGGTCCGGGCGTCTTGATCGCCAGCCTGTCGATCGCCGCCCGCGCCCGCGCGCGCTCGCTTTCGGTGTCCAGCATCAGCCCGCCGCTGACCGGCAGCGCGATATTCTCGGCAAGCGTCAGCTGCGGCACATAGCCCTGCGCCGCGCGATCCTCCGGCACCAGCGCGATACCCGCGGCGATGGCCTGATCGGGCGAGCGGCCGATCGCGGCGCCGTCCAGCAGCACCTCGCCGCTGGCACGCGCATCCGCGCCGAAGATCGCGTGCAGCAGCTCGCTGCGACCCGATCCGAGCACGCCCGCGATTCCCAGGATCTCGCCGGCGCGCAGGGTGAGGCTGATCGGGGCGAGCTTGCCGGGCGAGGCGAGGTCGCGCAGCGCGAGCAGCGGCGAGCCCAAGGTCCGCGGCGACGGCGCGCGCTCCAGCTGCTCCACCGCGCGGCCGGCGATCGCCGCGGCGATCCGCGCCTCGTCCAGCGTATCGGTTTCGGCGTGGAGCACCGCACGCCCGTCGCGCAGCACCGTCACCTCGTCCGTCAAACCGACGATCTCGTCGATGAAATGGGACACGAACAGCACCGCCCTGCCCTCGTCGGCGAGCCGGCGGATGGTGCGGTAGACGGCCTGGCGCTCATGTCCGGCGAGCGAGGCGGTGGGTTCGTCCATCACCACCACTTCGGCGCCGCTCGCCAGCGCCTGCGCGATCCCGACCATCTGGCGCGCGCCGATCGGCAAGTCGGCCACGAGCGCATCAAGCGGGAACGGGTCGCCGAGCGCGGCGACCAGCGCGGCGACCCGTTCGCGATGCGCGCTGCGCGACCAGCCGCCTTCGTGAAGCACGATGTTCTCGAACGCCGACAGCGTCGGCACCAGCGGCACATGCTGGTAGATCGTCGCCACCCCCGCCGCCCTCGCCCGAGCGGGACCGGGGAAGCGCACCTCGCAGTCGTCGAGCCGGATCGCCCCGGCTGAGGGCGCGAGTGCGCCGGACAGGATCTTGATGAGCGTCGACTTGCCTGCGCCGTTCGCCCCGAGCAGGCCATGCACCCGGCCCGGCACGAGCGTCAGGTCGACGCCGCGCAGCGCCACCGTGCCGTTGGGGAACGTCTTCGCGACGCCCTGGAGGGTCAGCGTCACCATTGGCCGACGCACCCGTCGACCGTGGCGCGGGTGACCGCGGGAATCGGGTAGGTGCGGAAGCGCGGCCCCGGCTCGCCGTGCAGCGCGGCGAAGGCGAGCGCGCCGAGCGCCTCGGGCTTGAAGCAGACGGTGCCGTCCACCGCCCCGGCCTTGATCGACGCCACCGCGAGGCGCGATCCGCCGACGCCGATCAGCCGTGCCGGCGAGCCGGCGGCGCGCACCGCGCGGGCGCAGCCGATCACCATGTCGTCCGCCTCGTTGAAGAACAGGTCGATGCCCGGCTGCGCGGCGAGGATGTTCTGGCAGGCCGCCTCGCCACCCTCCGCGGTCCAGTTGCCCGGTTGCGAGGCGAGGATGCGGAAGCGGACGCCCGCGCGAACGAGGCCCTGGCGAAACCCGCGCGCACGCTGTTCCACTTCGGGGAAACCGGCGGCGCCCTCGATCACGGCGAGGCGGACTTCGCGGCCCTTGGGGAGCAGCCGTGCGGCGAGCGTCCCCGCAGCCTCGCCCGCGGCGACTTCGTCCTGCGAGGCGAGCGCGGTCAGGCCGGGATAGACGTCGCGGACCAACCGCGTCTTGGGATCGCCGACCAGCGCCGCGACCGCCGCCACCGGCACGCCGCTGCGCCGGACACGATCGACCCAGCCCTGCGCCACGATCGAGTCGAGCGGCATGATCGCGATACCCTTTACGCCCTGCGCGACCAGATCGTCGATGTCGTTGGCCTGCTTCTGCACCTTGCCCTGTGCATCCAGCACCACGGCGGAGGCGCCGGCGCGGGCCGCGGCATCGGCGAACCCCTTGGCGATCGCGGCGGCGAAGGGATAGCTCAAGCCCACCGTCGACAGGCCGTAGCGCGGCCCACCCGTGGTGGCGGCGACCGCGGGCTCCGCTTTGCGCGCCTGAGCGCGCAGGCCCAGCAGCGACGCCACGGCGATGGCGATCACGACGGCCCAGCAGGCGAGCGGGAGCGGACGCCAGCGCATGGTCAGGCGAGCGGCGTCCGCCGATTGACGAGGTAGAGATGC
>JBKBTU010000008.1:4170-5907 GCA_046290715.1 Sphingomonas sp.
AAGATAGCCGTCGGCGGTGGGATAGATGCCGTAGGGCGCGGACAGATAGACGTTGCCGTTCGCCACCGCACTGCGCTCGGGCATCGCGCCGCCCCGGTTGAGATAGACGGCGAGGTGCTCGAACTGGAGGTCGATCGCCGCTTCCATCAGGCTGACGTCGACTTGACCGCCCCGGCCCGACACGCCGCGCCGCACCAGCAGCGCCAGCACGCCCTGACACAATTGTGCGCCCGCCATCATGTCGACGAGCGAAAGGCCGGCGGGCACCGGCGGCGCCCCGGCATCGCCCGACAGCCAGGCAAGGCCGGACAGCGACTGGACGAGAAGATCCTGCCCCGGCCGGTCGCGCCATGGCCCCTCGCGGCCATAGCCGCTGACGCCGGCATAGATCAGCCGCGGATTGGCGGCCGACACCGCGTCCCAGCCGAACCCCAGCCGGTCCATCACGCCGGGGCGGAAATTGTGGATCAGCACGTCGGCGTGCCGAAGCAGCTTACGGACGGCTGCGGCATCGGCAGGGTCCTTGAGATCGGCGGTATAGCTTTCCTTGTTGCGATTGATCGCATGGAACAGCACGCTGTCCTGATCGAAGGCGAGGTCCGCAAGGTACAGGCTGCGACCACTGTCGCCGCCGTCCGGCCGCTCGACCTTGATGACGCGCGCGCCGAGGTCCGCCAGCCGCAGCGCGCACGAGGGACCGGCGAGGAACTGACTGAAATCGAGCACGGTCAGTCCGGCCAGAGGCAGCGCGTCACCCGTCCCATCCGTTGCGCCAGCGGCCACTCGCACCATCCTCTCTTATTTGCATATTGAATCGTTGTTTGTTGGCAAACGATATGGCCGGGATTATGGATCGTCAATCGCCTTCGGAACGGCCGGGGCAATTAAGGGGGACCGACCATGCGGGGAATGACGTGGAACCATCCGCGCGGCCTGTCTCCGCTCCTCGCCGCCTCCGCGCTCTGGCGGGAGCGGACCGGCGTCGACATCGTCTGGGATGCGCGGTCGCTGCAGGATTTCGAAAGCTATCCGCTGGAGGAACTGGCCCGGCGCTACGACCTGATCGTCATCGATCACCCGCATGTCGGGCAGGTCGCGCAGACGAATTGCCTCCTGCCGCTCGACACCTTGCTGCCGGACGACGTGCTGGCGTCGATCGCCGCCGGCTCGGTCGGCGGATCGTATGAAAGCTACCATTGGCAGGCGCGGCAATGGGCATTGCCGATCGATGCCGCGGCGCAGGTCCAGGCCTGGGTGCCGGGCCGTATCGATCGACCGGCGACCGGGCTCGACGGTTTGCCCGCGCTCCTCGCCAGCGGCGCCGCGCTCCTCCCGCTGCGCGCACCCCACGCGCTGATGACGCTGTTCACGCTCGTCGGGCTGAGCGGCGTCACGATGGACGCCGCCGCGCCGGCCCTGTTCCCGCAGGACGCGTCGGCGGCCTACGACCTGCTGCTCGAGCTCGCGCGCGCCGCCGGGCCGGCGGCCTGGTCGATGGATCCGATCGCAGTGCTGGACGCGATGCGCGATGCCGATTCGGCGGTCGTGCTGTCGCCCTTCGTCTATGGCTATGTCAGCTATACGCGCGCCGGGGACGGCGAGGCCGCGATCCGCTTCGCCGACCTCCCCCTGATCGGCAACGAACCACGCGGATCTGCCCTCGGCGGGACCGGCCTCGCCGTCTCCCGCTTCGCCGCCGATCCGCAGGCCGCCGCGCGCTTCGCCGCCTGGTATGCG
>JBKBTU010000008.1:6006-7190 GCA_046290715.1 Sphingomonas sp.
AGCGCCGACGTCCAGCGCGACCGAGTCGCCCCGGCGGGCGGACAGCCGGCGCACGCCGTCGCGTGGGCGGATGACGGGGTCAATCGCGACGCGGAGGACTTCTATGCGGCGACGCGCCGCACGCTCGACCTCGCCTGGCTGCGGCCGCGCCACGACGGTTATATGGCGTTCCAGGCACGTGGCTCCGCGCGGCTCGAAGAGGCGTTGCGCAGCGGCGAACCGGCCGGATCGGCGCTCGCCGCGCTCAACCGCCTGTACGGAGAGTGCCGATGACCGGCCCGCTCGCGGGCTTGCTGGTGGTCGACATGGCGCAGTTCCTGTCGGGTCCCTCGGCGGCGTTGCGCCTCGCCGATCTCGGCGCGCGCGTCGTCAAGGTCGAGCGGCCGGGCAGCGGCGACATCTGCCGCACCCTCTACCTCAGCGATACCGACGTGGCAGGCGATTCCACGCTGTTCCATGCGATCAACCGCAACAAGGAAAGCCTCGCCGCCGATCTCAAGGACCCGGCCGATGCAGCGGTGGTCCGACGCCTGATCGCGCGCGCGGACGTGGTCATCCAGAACTTTCGTCCCGGCGTCGCCGAGCGGCTCGGCTTCGGCCCGGACCAGCTGCGCGCGACGCATCCGCGACTGATCGTCGGCAGCATCTCGGGCTATGGACCGGACGGTCCCTGGGCGGGACTTCCGGGGCAGGACCTGCTGGCGCAGGCGATGTCCGGCGCGATGTGGCTCAGCGGCGATCGTGACGACGGGCCGGTGCCGTTCGGCCTGTCGATCGCCGACATGCTCGCCGGCCATATCCTCGTCGAGGGCATCCTCGCGACGCTGGTCCGCCGCGGCATCACCGGCGAGGGTGCGCACGTCGAGACGAGCCTGCTGGAAGCGCTGGTCGACCTGCAGTTCGAGGTGCTGACCACCTACCTCAACGATGGCGGCCGGCCGCCCCTGCGCGCGGCGGTGAACAACGCCCATGCCTATCTCGCCGCCCCCTATGGCGTGTACCGGACCGCGGACGGCTGGCTCGCACTCGCGATGACGCCGCTGCCGGTGCTGGCCGACCTCATCGACCTGCCGATCGCCGATGCCGACGGCTTCGTCGAGCGCGATGCGGTGAAGGCGGCGATCGCGCAGCGGCTCGCGACGCGCAGCACCGCAGACTGGCTCGCGGTCCTGACGCCGGCCGAC
>JBKBTU010000008.1:7288-27609 GCA_046290715.1 Sphingomonas sp.
CGACGCCGCTGCGCGTCAACGGCGTCCGCCTGCGCAGCGATGCGGGAGCGCCCAGCCTCGGCGAGCATACGGCAGCGATCGTGCGGGAACTGGGCGACCGCTGAAAGGACGACGGCGGACGGCGCGATCGTCGCCCCGCCCGCCTCCCCGCTCAGAAGCGTAGGCGAATGCCGCTGTAGAAGCGGCGGCCGATCGGATCGTAGGTCCCCGCGGCCGTCTCCGTACCCGTGACGCTGCCGGTCAGCCCGGTGATGACGGGCGGCGGCTGCGTGTCCAGGAGGTTGTTGACGCCGACGAAGAACTCGAACGCCTTGGCGACATGGAAGCGCGCCTGGGTGTCGAGATAGAAGGCGGAGCCGACCCGGAAATACTTGCGGTCGGGCAGCGACCCGTCGGCGAGCTTGAACAGCGCGCGATACTGGTCGTCGAGGTACGAGGCGCCGATATACTGGCCGTTCACCGTGATGCCGACCGCGTCGCCGTCGTAGCCGAGCGAGAAGGCGGCGCGGTCCTGCGGCGTGTTGATCTCGCCCAGCGTGCTGTCGAACGCGGCGCCGGTCAGCGGCGTGCCGCCCTGCTTGAACAGGTGCGTATAGCTGACCGCGAACGTCGCCGTGCCGCTGCCGAGACCCCAGTCGGCGAGGTTCTGGCGATAGGAGGCGGTGGTATCCAGCCCCTGCGTCAGCAATCCGCCGCTGTTGACGAGCGCGCTGTCGACCTGCTGGATCGAGCCCGCGCTATACGGCCCGGAGGCGATCGTGCGGCGCGAGATCAGCGCGCAAAAGGTCGGATCGTTGTTCTGGTAGCATTGCTGGAGGATGTAGTCGCGGCTGGTCCTCGCGATCGCTCCCTTCAGCTTGATGTCGTAATAGTCGAAGGTCAGCGTGACGTTGCGCAGCGCGTGGACCGACCGCGGGTTGATGACCGCGCCGAGCGTATAGGTGGTCGCCCGCTCTTCCCGGATGTCGGGATTGCTGACGTTGAGGCCGCCGACGCCCTGCTGGTCGGACTGGTTGAGCACGAAGCTGCCGTTGGCGGCGATGTTCGCGAGCACGCCCGGATTGGTGCGGCACACCGTGCTGGTGGTGCCGCCGCTCGTCGCGGTGACGCCCTGGCACGGATCGTTCACCGCCGAGATGCTGACCGACGGCGCGGCATAGAGCTCGCCGATGTTGGGCGCGCGCACCGCTTTGGCATAGACGCCACGGAAGCGGATGTCGGGTACCGGCGACCATTCGACCCCGCCGTTGTAGGCGTAGAAGGTCCCGACCGTCGAATAGTCCGACATGCGCACCGCGCCGCGCAGCGTCAGATTGTCGATCCCCGGCGTCGCATGGATCAACGGCACGATCAGCTCGCCGTACAATTCCTTGACGTTGAAGCTGCCCGCCGTGTTGGTCTGCTGCACGTAGGAATTGCGCGCGGCGATCGACAGCGGATCGAAGACTTCCGAACTGGCCTCGCGCCGGTATTCGGCGCCGATCGCGACCTGCACCTTGCCCGCGGGCAGCTGCAGCAGCGACCCCGACAGGTTGGCCGCCGCGACCTCCAGCGTCTGCACCGCATCGCGGGTCGAGGTGGCACGCAGATAGTCGAGCGAGGCCGGCGATGCGAGGCCGGCGCCGTAGACGTTCCACGGCACGCAGCCCTGCGCGCGCGCCTCGGCGCTGGCGCAGATCGCCTCCGCCCGGTCGCCGTTGTTGTTGACGTCGTACACGTCGGCGACGACGTTCAGCGCCTGCACCGCGCGGTCCTGGTTGATGAGCCCGGTCAGCTGGCTGGAGGCCTTGGTCTGCCCCCAATTGTACGAGACGTCCCACGTCCAGTCGCTGCCGATCTCGCCGTTGACGCCGGCGACGAAGCGCAGGTTGGTCCGGTCGAAGATCGCGAAGCGCTGGCCGAACTCCGCCAGCCGGCGCGAGACCGCGACGTCGCGAAAGCCGTCGCCGTTGGTATCGGTGGCGACGTTGTAGAGCCCGGCCGGCACCAGCGGGTTGCGCACGAGCTGCGATTGCGCCGGGTTGGCGGGGTTCACCACCACCTGCTCGATATTGTAGCGGCCGTTGCCCTGCCGGAAGAGACCGAGCGAGCCGGTCGGCACCAGCGGCGAGGGCTCGAGCAGCCCGCGCGACTTGGTGTTGGCATAGGTGCCTTCAAGGTAGACGTTGATCCCGTCCGACACGCGGTAGTTGGCGCGGCCGGCGAACTGCCGCTTTTCGAGCGGCACCGAGATCTGGTCGAACGGCGTGCGATCGAAGCCGTCGGTCGCGCTGTTGAACGGGCGGGTCACGCCGTTCGCGTCGATGATGTAATTGCCGGTGCCGGCATTGAAGGTGCTGGCAGGCACCACCGACGATTTGTTGAGACGGGCGACGAACAGGTTCTGCGCGGCGACCAGATTGGCATCGGTCAGCGCGTTGCTGCGGGTGGCGGCACCGACGCTGGTCTGGTCGGTCCGGCTTCGGCTGCGCGCGGCGGAGGATACCGCACCCTGCTTCTGCCACCCGCCGAACAGCAGGATGTTGCCGCGGCCATCCCCGAAATTGTGCCCGATCGTCAGGTCGGCGGAATATTGGTTGTCGTCGCCTTTTTCGGAAATGCCGGTTTGGGCATTGGCGAGGACGCCCTCGAAGTCCTTGCGATAGATGAAGTTGACGACGCCGGCGACCGCATCCGATCCGTAGACCGCGGAGGCGCCGCCGGTCAGCACGTCGACCCGCTCGATGAACGAGGTCGGGATCATCGAAAGGTCGACCTGCGCGGTGCCGGGCACGCCGGCGACGACGCGGCGGCCGTCGATCAGCACCAGCGTGCGGTTGGCGCCGAGGCTGCGCAGGTTGACGGTGGAGGTACCGGCGCTGAGCGCACCGTAATTGGAGGTGTTGCGCGACTGGCCGGGCACGCCGAACGCAGGATTTTGCTGCAGCACCTCCTGGATGTCGAGCTTGCCGGTGCGCTGGATGTCTTCCAGCGTCACCGCCTGCAACGGCGAGGGCGAGGTCAGCGCCGGCCCGCGGATGCGCGAACCCGTGACGACGACCGTGTCGTCGCCCGCGCCGTCGGCCGCGGCGGCGCGCTCCGCCGGGGTCGCCGCCTGCGCGGTGGCGGGCAGCGCCGTCGCCGGCGCGGCGGTGTCCTGAGCATGAGCGGTGCCGCCTGCGAGCAGTGCGAGCAGACCGGCGCCGGCAAGGAACGCCGCCTTGCCGCCGGATGTGTCGATCGCCTTCATATCCTCATCCCTTTTTTCGTTTTTATGGTTGCTGGTGGTCGTGTCTTTCCGAAAGCGGTCCATCGCCGCCGGCCCGCACCGGCGTGTCGGCGCGAGATGCGGCGGAGGACGGCGCGCGCGAGGATTCGGCCGGCCGCACCACACGCGCGATCGCGTCGCGCCAGCGGGCACGGATCGCCTCGCGCCGGGCGGGCGGCATGGCGGGACGGAAGGTGTCGGCCGCGCGCACCGGGGGAGCGGCGGGCATCAGCCCGATCGCCTGGCCGGCCATCCGCGCGACACCGAGCGCACTCGCCTCGGCCACGTGCGGACGAACGACGGGGCGACCGATCAGATCGGCGAGCAGCTGCGCCAGCACCGGATTGCGCGCCGCGCCGCCATCGATCAGCAGTTCGGGCAGCACGACACCGAGGTCTGCGTCCATCGCCTCGATCACGTCGCCGATCTGCAGCGCGATCGCCTCCAGCGTCGCGCGCGCGACATGCGCAGGTCGCGTCGCGAGCGTCATGCCCGAAATCGTGCCCCGCGCGTCCACGCACCAATGCGGCGCACCGAGCCCCCCCAATGCGGGAACGAACACGACGCCGTCGCTGTCCTCGACGCTTTGGGCAAGCGCGGTGAACGCCTGTTCGTCGGCGAGCCCCAGCAGCGCGGTGGCGAAGGCGGCGGCATGGCCGGAGACGGAGATATTGCCCTCCAGCGCGTAGCGGGCGGCGCCGCCGCGGCACCAGGCGATCGTGCTGGACAGGCCGTGCGCCGAATGCACCCGCCCCGGCGTCGCCACCATCAGCGAGCTGCCGGTGCCGATCGTCGCCTTGGCGCAGCCGGGCGCCTCGACGCCGTGGCCGAACAGCGCGGCGTGGCTGTCGCCCAGCATCGCGTGGATCGGCGTTCCGGCGGGCAGCGCGGTCGCACCCTGCGCCAGGACACCGAACCGACTGTCGGACGGCAGCACCTGCGGCAGGATCTCCAACGGCACGTCGAACAGCCGCGCGAGCTCCCCGTCCCAGTCGAGCGTGTCGAGGTTGAACAGCTGCGTACGCGAGGCGTTGCTGTGGTCGGTCGCGTGCACCACGCCCCCGGTCAGATTCCAGAGCAGCCAGGCATCGATCGTCCCGCAGCGGATCTCGCCACGCGCGGCGCGCGCCCGCGCGCCGGGAACGGCATCGAGCAGCCAACCGATCTTCGCTGCAGGGAACAGCGGGTCGAGTCCCAGTCCGCTGCGCGCGGCGATCGGGTCCGCATGGCCCGCTGCTCTCAGCGCGACGAGGCGATCCGCGGAGCGTTGGCATTGCCAGAGCACCGCGGGCGCGAGCGGGACGCCGGTCGAGGCATCCCACAGCACCATCGTCTCGCGCTGGTTGGAGATGGCGAGCGCCGCCACCGCCACCTCGGGCGCCGCGGCATGGACTTCGGCGATCAGCGCCGCGACCGCCTCCCAGATCGCCGAGGCGGATTGTTCGGCCCAGCCGCTGCGGGGATAGTCGACGCGCATCGCCCGCGACCGCGACAGCAGCACCGATCCGTCGGTCGCGACCAGCAGCGCCTTGGTATTGGACGTGCCCTGGTCGATCGCGAGGATGGCGCCGCCGTTCATCACGCCGCCTTCCACGCCAGCAGATCGCGGGCGGCGCCGGCGATGCCGGTGGCGCTGAGCCCGAACCGCTCCATCAGCCACGGTGCCGACCCGGTCGGGGCGAAGCCCGGAAAACCGATCATCCGCATCCGCACGGGACAGTTGCGCGCGCAATATTCCGCGACGGCGCCGCCCAGTCCGCCATGCGCCAATCCCTCCTCGGCGGTGACGATCGCGCCCGTTGCGGCGGCGGCGGCGAGCGCCTCCTCGTCGATGGGCGAGACGGTCGCCATGTTGACGACGCGCGCGGCGATGCCGTCCGCGGCGAGCGCGTCGGCAGCGGCGAGTGCGTGGTGCACCAACGTGCCGTTGGCGATGATCGCGACGTCGTGGCCGTCGCGCAGCGTCTCGGCGCGGCCGATCGCGAACGGGGCGTCGCCGCGTGCCAGTTCCGGCACGGGCATGCGGCTGATCTTGAGGTAAACGGGGCCGTCCTGCGCCGCGGCCGCCTTGATCGCCTCGGCGGTCTGCCAGGGGTCGGCCGGCACGATCACCGTCAGGCCGTCGATCGCGCGCAGCCAGGCGACATCCTCGATACTATGATGCGTGGCGCCGAGTTCGCCATAGGCGACGCCGCTCGAGATGCCGCACAGTTTCACGTTGGCCTGGCTGTAGGCGCAGTCGACCTTGATCTGCTCCATTGCGCGCGCGGTCAGAAAGCAGCCGGCGGCGCTGACGAAAGGGATCTTGCCGCCGTTCGCAAGGCCGGCGCCGACGCCGACCATATTCTGTTCGGCAATACCGACGTTCACCAGCCGATCGGGAAACCGCGCGCGAAACGCGCCGAGCTTGGAGGAGCCGACCGAATCGTTGACCACCGCGACGATGCGCGCGTCGGCTTCGGCCAGCGCCTGTACCGCCGCGACATAGGCGTCGCGGCAGTCGAACAGCCCGGCGGCGGCGGCCGTGGCGCTCATGCCGACAGCTCCGCCAGCGCCTGGGCATATTGCGCGGCATCGGGCACGCCGTGGTGCCAGCCTGCCTGGTTTTCCATGAAGCTCACGCCCTTGCCCTTGATCGTATCGGCGATGATGCACCGCGGCGCATCCCCGTCAGCGCCTGCTCCATCCAGCGCGGCCAGCAAAGCCGCGACGTCATGCCCGTCGACCTCGGTCACGGCCCAGCCGAACGCCCGCCATTTTTCGGCCAGCGGCTCCAGCCCGTTCGTCTCTTCGGTGCCCGCCCCCTGTTGCAGGCGGTTGCGGTCGACGATGACGGTGAGGTTGCCGAGGCGGCGATGGCCGGCGAACATGGCCGCCTCCCACATGCTACCCTCCTGCAATTCCCCGTCGCCGGTCAGCACGAACACGCGATAGTCCGCCCGGTCGATCTGCGCCGCCACCGCCATGCCGACCGCGACCGGGAAGCCGTGTCCGAGAGGGCCGGTATTGGTCTCGACACCCGGCAGATAGGCACGGTTGGGGTGACCGCTCAGGCGGGACAGCGGCTTCAGATAGGTGTCGAGCTCCTCCTCCGGGAAGAAGCCGGCGCCGGCGAGCGCGGAGTAGAGCGCACCGGTGCAGTGTCCCTTGCTCATCACGAAGCGATCGCGTTCCGGCGCCTCGGGGTCGGCGGGATCGATTCGAAGGATATCGAAGTAGAGCGCAGCGATGATGTCGGCCGCCGAAAGATCGCCGCCGGGGTGGCCCTGGCCGGCCTCGACGATCATCGCGAGCAGCCGCCGACGCATCCAATTGGCCCGCCCGCGCACCGCCGCCGCCCGGTCCTGGACGGAGATCGTTCGCACGCCGGCATGCGGCCGAAGCTGTTGCGGATGTGCCATTTGCCCCTCTCTTATGCCTCTGGATACCGTAACCAGCGACGCTCCACAAGACACATACTTTCGTTTTGCTTCGTTTTGCCCTCGATCACGCATATAATTGACAGTAAGCGAAGGTGTTATGTAAGAGGCCCGCAGCACCGCCGCCGATATCGAAGGGCGCGGGCTTGGGAGTGATGATGCCGGCCTACCGCAGTCCGCACTTGCTATACGAGCGCGTCCCTGCGGATAATCGCCCGATGCAGCCCCCCGCCCCCCTTTCCCGCTCGCGCCAGGCCGGCGCCTCCCAGTCCCGCGCGCTGGGCGAGACCCGACGCAACAAAATCCTCGAATGGCTGCGCGAACAGGGCAGCGCGCGGGTCCGCGAACTGGCGCAGGCATTTTCGGTTTCCGAAGTCACCGTCCGGCAGGATCTCGAGAAACTCGAAGCGGATGGCCACATCGTCCGCGAGCATGGCGGAGCCTACCTCAAGTCCGTGCGCCAGCAGGTTCGCGCCATGGCGCTCCAGCATCTCGACAACATGGACGCCAAGCGCCGCATCGGCCGGCGCGCGGCGGCGATGATCACCGACGGCGAGACGATCATCCTCGATTCGGGATCCACCACCACCGAGGTCGCCGCCAACATCCTCGGCCATCGTGACATGACGGTCATCACCAATGCGCTCAACATCGCGCTGATGCTCGGGGCAGAACCGGGGTTCGAGGTGCATGTCAGCGGCGGCCAGTTCAAGGCGCCCACGCTGTCGCTGAGCGGAGAGCGGGCCGCGCAATCGTTCCGCGGCCTGTTCGTGCAGAAGCTGTTCCTGGCGACGGCCGGCTTCGACATGGAAGCGGGGCTGACTTATCCGGCTCTGTCGGACATCGCGGTGAAGCGCGCGATGATCGACGCCGCCGAGCGCGTCATCCTGGTCGCCGATTCGAGCAAGATCGGCACCCGCTCCTTCTCGGCGCTGGGTGGGATCGACCTGGTGCACGTGCTGATCACCGACGCGGGCATCGCCGATGCCGACCGTCTGGCGATCGAGCGGGCGGGCGTGGAGATCATCATCGCATAACCGTCGGCAGCGGCGCCGAGCCCTGTCGTCACCTTTGGGAAGAGGGCAAGGCATGAGCAAGCAACGCTACGGCGCCGGCATCTGGCATTTCGCCACCTATGTGGATCGCTACGCGACCGACGGCTACGGCCCGCCGCGCTCGCTGATCGAGATGATCGATCTGGCGGGGCAGGTCGGCGACCTGTCGGTGGTCGACATCAACTATCCCTTCCCCGGCGGCGAGACGTCGCTGGAGGCGATCGGCGAGGCACTCACGCGCAACGGCCTCTCCGTCATCGGCATCACCCCCGAGATCTACACGCGCCAGTTCGCCCGCGGCGCCTTCACCAACCCGGATGCGGGCATCCGCCGCCTCGCCAACGCGATGTGCAATGAGGCGGCCGACATGGTGCGCCATTTCGGCGCCGACTACGTCAAGCTGTGGCCGGGCCAGGACGGCTGGGACTATCCCTTCCAGGCCGATCACCGCAAGCTGTGGCAGATGAGCATCGAGGGCGTCGCCGAGCTCGCGACGCAGAACCCGGATCTCAGGTTCGTCATCGAATACAAGCCGCGTGAACCGCGCAACCACATGTCCTTCGACAGCGTCGCGCGGACGCTGCTCGGCATCGAGAAGATGGGCGTCCCCAACGTCGGTATCCTGCTCGACTTCGGCCACTCGCTCTATGGCGGCGAGAGCCCGGCCGACGCGGCGCAGCTCGCGATCGACCATGGCCGCCTGTTCGGCATGGACGTCAACGACAACCTGCGCGGCTGGGACGACGACATGATCGCCGGATCCGTGCATCCGATCGAACTGTTCGAATTCTTCTACACGCTCCGCAAGAACGATTGGGAAGGCGTCTGGCAGCTCGACCAGTTCCCGTTCCGGGAGGATCCGGTCGCCGCCGCAAAATCGGCGATCGGGTTCCTCAAGGGCGTCGAGCGCGCGCTCGATACGCTCGACTTCGAGGCGATGCAGGCTGCGCAGGATCGCCAGGATGCGGTCGCCGCGCTCGATCTGGCGCGCAAGGCGCTCTTCTCCTCCTTGTGATGGCGAGTGCCGATGCACGCGGTTGATCTTCGGACGGAGTATGTCGTCCGCCTGCTCGGCACCGAGGCCGAGCGGCCGCGCCTGTCGTGGCGCGTCGAGGGGGCTGGGCGTGGCGTCGTCCAGGCGAGCTACCGGATCCGCGCCGCGGCAAGCGACGCAGCGCTGGCGAACGGCGACCTGCTGTGGGACAGCGGGGTCGTGCCGTCGTCGGCGAGCGTCGACATCGCCTGGGGCGGTCCGCCGCTGGCATCGATGCAGCGCGTCTGGTGGGACGTCGAGATCGCGGGCACGCGGTCGGAGCCGACGTGGTTCGAAACGGGCTTGCGCTCGCCCGACGCATGGCGCGCCGACTGGATCGAGGCCGAGGACCTTTGCGCCGCGGAGGACCGGTCCGCAGCCCTGGCTTGGATCTGGAGCGAGACGGCGCTGGATTCGCGCCCGCACGCTTTCCGGCTCGATTTCGATGCGCCGGCCGACCTGGTCCGGGCCGAGGTGCTGCTCGCCGGCAAGGACCATCTGCGCGGCGTCTGGGTAAATGGTATGCCTGCGCCGCTCGACCGGCACTTCGGCTGGGATACGGAGCTTCCGTTCTGGGGAACGTTGGGCCGCTACGACGGCGAGGTGACGCGCGGCCGCAACAGCATCTGCGCCCTCGTGCAGGCGCAGACGGAGGGGTTCTTTCCGGTCGATGGCGGGGCGTTCGCTGCACTGATCCGCCTCCACTGCGCCGACGGCCGGATCCAACGGATCGTCAGCGGACCGGATTGGCGCGTGCGGCCGGCGCCGCCGACCGGATGGACGGAGCCGGACTTCGATACCGCCGCCTGGGCGGTGCCGCAGCGCAGCGGCGCCAACGTCCGCAACGATCCACGCCCGCCGGAACCGGCGATGCAGCTGCGCACGGGCTTCACCGTCGATCGGCCGGTCACAGCGGCGCGGCTCTACGCCACCGCGCTCGGCGCCTATGACGCGCGCCTCAACGGCGCACCGGTTTCGCGCGCGATCCTCGCACCCGAGATCTCCGTCGCCGAGGATCACGTGCTCTACCAGGTTTACGACGTGACCGACGCGCTGTTGCCGGGCGAGAACGTGCTGGCCGCGCTCGTCGGCGATGGCTGGTATGCGAGCGCGTTCGGCTGGCGGATCGAGCGCTACGCGTTCGGCCCCGCCCCCCGCCGCTTCCGCGCGCAATTGCGGATCGATTACGCGGACGGCGGCAGCGACTGGGTGACGACCGGACCCGGTTGGCGGGTCGCGCCCTCCGCGATCCTGACGTCCGAGATCTACGATGGCGAGAGCTATGATGCGCGGCGCGAGACGCCCGGCTGGGACCGGCCCGGCTTCGCCGCGTCCGGCTGGCGCAGCGCGGCCGTGGGAGAGGCGCCCGACACCCGTCTGGTGGCGCAGACCGCCCCCGCGCTCGAACGCACCGGCATGCGCCGCGCGGTGAGCGTGACCGAGCCCGCGCCCGGCCGCTACGTCTTCGATTTCGGACAGAATTTCTCGGGCTGGGTCCGCATCACGGCGACCGGTGCCGCCGGCACGACGATCACCGCGCGCTTTGCCGAGCTGCTCTATCCCGACGGCACGGCCGATTTGTCCAACCTCCGCCTCGCCCGCGCGACCGACCGCTTCACGCTGGCCGGGTCCGGCGAAGAGAGCTTCGAGCCGCATTTCACCTACCATGGCTTCCGCTACGTCGAGATCGCAGGCTATCCCGGCGTGCCGACCGCGGACGACGTGCTCGGCATCGTCGTCCACAGTGCCGCGCGCGAGACGGGGACCATGACGTTCCGCGACGCGCCGCTGCTCCAGTCGATCTGGAACAACGCGCTGTGGAGCCAGCGCTCCAACTTCTTCGCGGTGCCGACCGACTGTCCACAGCGCGACGAACGGATGGGCTGGATGGGCGACATCCTCGTCTTCCTCGATGCCGCCGCGTTCAACATGGAGGTCGATCCGTTCATCCGCCGCTTCCTGCTGGAGGCGCGCGCCGCGCAGCGGGCGGACGGCGCCTATCCGATCGTCGTGCCGCAGCCGCAATCCTTCCCGGACGTCGCCACCGCCGGCTGGAGCGAAGCGGGCGTCGTGCTGCCGTGGCTGCTCTGGCAGCGCTACGGCGACACCGCGGTGATCGAGGAGAACCGGACCGCGATGGAACGCTGGATGGCGTTTCTCGAAAACCGCAATCCCGACGGCCTATGGCGTAACGCGCGGGGTCTCGATCTCGGCGACTGGCTGTCGGTGGACGCGGTGAAGCCCGACGACGAAACGACGCCGCGCATCCTGTGCGCCACCGCCTTCTGGGCGTGGTCGGCGTCGCAGATGGCCGAGATGGCGACGGCGACCGGACGCGTCGACGACGCCCACCGCTACCGAACGCTGCGCGCCCGGATCGGAGAGGCCTTCGCCGCCGCGTTCGTCCGGGACGACGGCGTGGTCGGCAACGGCAGCCAGACCGGCCAGGTGCTCGCGCTCCACATGGAACTGGTGCCCGCCCACCTTCGTGCCGCGGCTGCGCGGGTGCTCGCCGCAGATATCCGCAGGCGCGGCATGACGTTGTCGACCGGCTTCCTCGGCACGCCCTACATCCTCGACGTGCTCGCCGATGCCGGCCTGCACGACGAGGTCGCGGGCCTGCTCCTGCAAACGGGCTATCCCAGCTGGGGCTATATGGTCGCGCAGGGCGCGACGACGATGTGGGAGCGCTGGAACGGCGACACCGGCGACCTGTCGATGAACAGCTACAACCATTATGCCTTCGGCGCGGTGGTCGGCTTCTTCTACCGCCGACTCGCCGGCATCGCGCCTGCCGCCCCCGGCTTCGCCCGCATCGCGGCGCGACCGTTATGGTATCCGCAGGTGGGCCGCGTCGCCGCCCGCTATGCCTCGTGCATGGGCGAGATCGCGACGGAAACGGAGGGCGATGCCCGAGGGCTCACCCGCTTCCGCATCACCGTCCCCGCCAATGCCGTCGCCGCAGTCGAACTGCCGTCCCGCACCTGGCGTGAGGGCGGCGTGCCGCTCGCCGACCATCCCGATATTCGCGGCCTGACGCGCGCCGATGGGCTGGAGCGCTTCGAGATCGGCTCCGGCAGCTACGACTTCATCGCTCATGACTGAAGGAACACCCATGCCGACGCTCGGCCTGATCCACAATTCCCCGGTCCTCGCGCCGATCTTCAATGAGATTGCCGCGCGGGTCATGCCGGATGTGCGCATCCTGCACTTCGTCGACGAGAGCACGATCAAGAACACGATCGCCGCAGGGCGGCTGGAAAAGGCGACGATGCGCCAGGTGATCGGGCTGGTCGGCTCGGCGTTCAACGCCGGTTGTGATGCCGCGCTCGTCACCTGCTCCTCGATCGGCCGCGCGGTGGACATGGCGGCGGAGCTGTACGAGCAGCCCGTGCTGCGGGTCGATCGCGCCATGGCGGAGAAGGCGGTGGCGACGGGTACGCGCATCGGCGTCGTCGCCACACTGTCGACGACTCTGACGCCGACCGCGGACCTCGTCCGGCTGGTCGCGGCCGAGCAGGGCAAACCGGTCGAGATCGTCGAGCACGTCTGCGACGGCGCCTTCGCCGCGGTGATGGCGGGTGACGGCGCCACGCACGACCGGATCGTCGGCGAGGCGCTGACGAAGGGCATGCAGGGCATGGATGTCGTCATCCTCGCGCAGGCGAGCATGGCGCGCGTGGTCGCCGCCCTGCCGGACGGCGCGGTCGCCGCCCCGGTACTTTCCAGCCCCGAACTCGGCATGGAGCGCGCACGCGACGTGCTCGCGGCCCTTGCCCCGGGCAGACCGGCGTGAAGAAGCGGCGCATCGTCCTCGGCCTGCTCGCCGCGCTGTCGGTCATCACCTTCATCGACCGGCTTGCGATCGCAGTGACCGGGCCGACGATGCAGAAGGACCTCGGCATCACGCCGGCGCAATGGGGCTGGGTGCTGAGCGCCTATGTCATCGCCTATGCGGTGTTCGAGGTACCGTCCGGCGCGCTCGGTGACCGACACGGCTATCGCAAGGAATTGTCGCGGATCACCTTGTGGTGGTCGATCTTCACCGCCGCCACCGCCGTCTGCCGCAACGTCTGGCAGCTCGCCGCCGCGCGCTTCCTCTTCGGGCTCGGCGCGGCGGGCGCCTATCCCAACATGACGGGCGTGCTGTACCGCTGGCTGCCCGCCCGCGAGCGCGCGCGCGGGCAAGGCGTGATCTGGGCGGCGAGCCGCCTCGGCGGTGCGCTCGCGCCGCTGCTGCTGGTGCCGGCGAACGCGCTGTTCGGCTGGCGCGCGGTGTTCGCGATCCTCGGGCTGCTCGGCTTCGTCTGGGCGATCGTTTGGTGGCGCTGGTTCCACGATCGCCCCGCCGAGCAGCCGGGCATCACGCCGCAGGAAGTGGACGAGATCGGCAGCGACGAGGGTACCGGCCATGCCGGCACACCGTGGCGCAGGCTGCTCGCATTGCCGCAACTATGGCTGATCGCGCTTGCCTATGGCTGCTATGCGTTCGGCAGCTGGTTCTTCTTCGGCTGGTTCCCGACCTGGATGGTCAAGGGGGCCGGCTTCACCGTCGGCGAGATGGGCGTGTACGGATCGATCCCGTTCCTGCTCGGCATCGTCGGCAATCTCGCCGGCGGCATTCTGTGCGATCGCCTCGCCGAGCGGATCGGCATCCGGCGCGCCTACAGCCTGATCGCGTGCGTGTGCCTGGCCGCCACCGCCGGCCTGCTGGTGGCGATGAGCCTCGCGCAAGGCAAGGTCGCGATCATCCTGCTCGCGGGCGCTGCGTTCATGGTGATGGACCTGATGCTGCCCGCCGCCTGGGCGATGTGCATGGCGATCGGCGGACGGTACGGCGGAACGGCGAGCGGGGTGATGAACACCGCCGGCAATCTCGGCGGCTTCATCTGCTCGGTCGCCTTCGGTTATGTGGTGACCGCGACGGGCAATTACGACCTGCCGCTGCAAGGCGTGGCCGTGATGGTGCTACTGGCGGCGGGGCTCTTCGCCCTCATCGACTGCACGAGGGGGCTCGACCACAAGGCGACGCCGGATCTACTCGCATCGTGATCCGGCGGAAGGGCGTCAGCCGCCGCGGCGCACCGTCTCGAAAAAGTCCTCGCCGCCGATCTGCCCGCCCTTGAGCACCAGCTCCAGTCCGTCGATCGCGGCATCGCCGGCATGCGCGCGGACCAGCGGTGCGCCCCGCTCCACCGGTGCCGCCCAGGTCAACGCGTCGATGCCCAGTTGCGCGACGCCGTGGCTGGAGGTGTCGCCGCCGGCGAACAGGAGGCGCTGCAGTCCCGTGCGCCGGATCGCCTCGCGCGCGATCCGGCCGAGCGCGGTGCCGAGCCGATCCCCCGCAGCCGGCGCAGCGGCGCCGAGCGGCCCCTCCGCGGAATGGATGATCGCACGGCCGCCGCTTTCCAGCGCCTCCGTCGCCGCTGCGAGGAGCCGTGAGTCCTCGTCGCTTTCGCCGCGCAGCAGCGCCGCGACATCGGCTTTCGCGGAGACATAGCCTTGCTCGATACCGCGTGCGACTTGCCGCGCCGTAACGGGCGAGCAACTGCCGCTCACCACCAGCAGGCGCTCGTGCGCGATCGCGCGGGGCGGCGCCTGCGGCGGCATGGTCAGTCCCGCGTTCTGCCATGCCAGCACCAGCGCCCGCGTCACGCCCGAGCTGCCGACCGCGAAGCGCACCGCGCGCGACAGCAGCACCTCGCCGGTCGCCGCGAGGTCGCGCATCGACACGCCGTCGAACAGCACCGCATTCGCGCCCGCCGCGTCGAACGCCGCCCCCGCCTCGCCCGCCTCGATCCGGTCGAGCGGAACGAGTGCGATCGGCAGTTGCGTCTGCGCCTGGAGGTGACGGATCAGGTCCGCCTCGTGCATCGGCGTGACGGGGTGGTGCGCCATCGTCGGATGCCGGTCGATCCGATAGGTCTCGGCGCCGGCCGCCGCGAACAGATTGCCGAACGCAACATAGCGGCGCAGATGCGGCGCGCCGACGACGATCGCCGCCGGACCGCCGAACGCCGTCAGCCCAAGCTCCAGCGCCCGCCCGATCGAGCCGGTCTGCGGGCTGCTGTCGAAGGTCGAGCAGGTCTTGTAATGCAGCAGCGCGGCCTCGCCGAGCGCGCGATAGAGCTCCGGGAGGTTGGCCGACATCCACGCAGGCGAGCGGCTGCGGCTGTCGCCCGCGATGCCGATCGCCTGCACGTCCGCGAAGCGCGCACGCAACGCCGCATCGGGCTTGCGCAGGAACAACACGGCGGGGACGCCGCCTTCGGCAAGCTGTTCCAGCACGTCGGTCGAGCCGGTGAAGTCGTCGCCGTAGAAGGCGTAAAGCAGCGTCATCGCACGACGCCCGCGTGCGGCGGCACCCTCACCCGCCGACCGCCGCGAGCGCCGCCTTCAATTCGGGCGCGTCCTGCGCGGCCTGCTCCACCGGCACACCCGCGACCGCCGCTTCCCAGGCCAGCATCAGCGCCCGCACGCCCGCCGCAGGTCCCGCCGGATGCGCCATGATCCCCCCGCCCGCCGCGAACATGCAGTCGACCGACCCCAAGGCCGCGAAGGTCGGCGCCGCCTGCCGCGCGGACTGGCCCGACGAAAAGACCGGCATGATCTCGCAGCCGGGCGCGGGCGCATCGAACATCGGCGTCAGGCATGCGCGCGCGGATGCGATCACGCTGTCGTTCGTCTCGCAGAACTTGTTGTCGATGCCGTTGACGTGCGTGTGGTCGATGCCCGCGAGGCGCCACAGCTTCTGATAGGCGACGAAACTCATCCCGATCGCCGGCGAACGGCCGAGCATGCCCCAGCCGTTGCGGTGGCCGTGGATCGGCAGCTGCGCATGCGCCCGCAGCACCTTCATCGCCGGCAGGCCGATCGAGTTCATGCTCGCCATGATGCAGGTGCCGCCCTCCGCCAGCACGTGATCGTGGCGGGCGAGCATCTCGTCGAGGTCGCCGGTCAGGTTGGCGGCGAACATCACCTTCTTGCCCGTCTTGTCGGCATGGGCGTTGATGACGCGCATCACCGCCGAGATGCGGGCCTCGAACGGGCAATGCGGTCCGTCCGACTGCAGCTCGTCATCCTTGATGAAGTCGACGCCCGCCTCGACCAGCACGCGAACCTGCTCGGCGGTCGCCTCCGGCGACAGGCCGACGCTCGGCTTGATGATCGTGCCGATGATCGGGCGGTCGTACACACCCGCGAGCCGGCGCGTGCCGGCCACACCGAATTGCGGCCCCTGATAGCGATCGAGGAACGCCGGCGGCAGTGTCAGGTCGATCAGCTTCAGACCCGAAAACGCCTTCAGCTCGGACAGATTGCCCGCCACCGCCGCCAGCAGGTTGGGCAGCGACGGACCGAAATTCGCGATCGGCCACGACAGTACGACCCGCGCCGCGCGCCGTGTCGCATCGCCTGTCTTGGGCAGGCCGGAGCCGGGCAGCGAAGGCGTCGCCACCTCGCCCAGCTCGACCAGTTCCTCGACCCGCGCGGCATGCGCCTCGCGCAGCGCGTCGGTCTCTCCGGGTACGCGCACGAACGTGCCGGTGGATTGTTCGCCCGCCATCGTCGCGGCGGCCTGTTCCAGCGGGAAGGCGGTTTCGATCCAGTAGGTGGCGTAGATACGGGTGTCGGTCATCAGGCGATCTTGAAATAGGTGGCGGATTTTTCGGTATCGACGGTGAAATAGGGGACGAACACGAGGTTACGGTCCCCTACCGCCGTGCGATAGGCTTGCGGGTTCTGCGGCATCGGCGCCAGCCCCTGCGGCAGGGGAACCGTCTCCGCATCGATACCAGTCCACGGGTTGATGCCGACATACATCACGGCCCCGCGCATCAGCGCCGCGAGCTGCGGGTTGCGATCGTCGATCGGCAGCGTGCGCAGTGGCTGCGGAATGGTCAGCGTGACGACGTCGCCCGCCTTCCAGGTGCGGGACACGGTCGCCAGCGTTCCCGGCGTCACCGCCTGCGGCGTGCCGTTGACGGCGAGGCTGGCGCCCTTGGTCCAGGCCGGTATCCGCAGCTTCATGCCGAAACGGCCGTCGCCGGCGGCGCGCACCGTCAACCGCACCGTGTCGGCAGCGGGATAGTCCGTCTCCTGCACCAGTTCGACAACCCCGCCGGGCCGCTCCCAGCGTAGCTCGGACGGGGTGTAGAGGTTGACCAGTACGTCGGTGTCGTCGTGAAAATAGGCGTTGAGGCCATAGTCGGCGACGCCCTGCACCAGCGTGCCGGAGCAGCACGGCCACTTCTGGTGGTAATAGCGCTTCTCGCCGGCGGGGCCGTAGTCCGAATAATAGGGATAGCCGCCGTCGCTGTCGGGCATCCGCGCCGCCAGCAGCGTGTTGTACAGCGTCCGCTCGAGGCCGTCGCCATACGCCGCCTCACCCGTGAAGCGGATGAGGTAGCGCGCGAGCTTGAGATCGGCAAAGCTGCCGCACGGCGTTTCGAAATGCGCCGTCGAATGGGTCAGGCTGGCCGCGAGCTTGCCCTGGTGGAGGGGTACGAATTGCTCCTCCGGCCCCCAGCCGCCGCTGGCGAAACGCTGCGGCTCCATGAACGCATAGGCGTTGACCAGGGCGCGACGGTATTTGTCCTCGCCGAGGTGGAGATAGGCCTGCGCGCCCGAACTCAGCGCGATCGTGTGGCTGTAGGCATGCTTGCCGGGCAGCACGTCCTGCCCCGCCGCGAGCGGATCGAACCATTCCTTGTCGAGCAGATAGTGCCGCGCGAGGCGGCGATAGCGGTCGTCGCCGGTGATGTCGGCGACGATGAACAGGTTCTCAGGCAGGACATAGGTTTCGTCATAGGGCGGGTCGAGCTTGCCGATCCGGTCGCGCGACACCGGCGAGATATAGGGCATGCACTTGGCGACGACGATCGGCAGCAGCGTCTTGGCCTGCTCGACGCCGCTCAGCCGATAGGCATCGATCAGGCCGACGACGTATTTGTCCATGACATAGGCGGCCCACTGCGCCTGCGCCTTGGGGCCGGCATAGGGGTTCTTCGCCGCGACGAACGCCTTGCCGAAGCCGTCGACCAGCGCGGCCACCTTGGCATGACAGGCGGGATCGCGGGTCGCCGCGCCCAGCCGCGCCAGGCCGGAGATATACTGGCCGAGCGTCAGCCCGGGCACGAAGCCATCCTTGTCGTACCAGCCGCCCATGTCCGGGCCGGGTGCAGGCAGCCCCGCATTCTCCCGGAAGACCTTGAGGACGCGATCGTTGTCGAGCGCGAGGTAATGTGCGTGGATGCGATCGAAGTGCGCCTTCAGCGGCCCGCCGGTGAGCGTGACCGCGCCATAGGGAAATTCGCGCATCGTCTCGCGCCCCGCCCGGCCCGCCGCAACAGCCGCCGACGCCTCCGGCGTCACGATCACCGACGCCGCCGCCGCACACAGGCTGCATTCCATCACCGAGCGACGCGACACCGCCAGATCAAGCATTTCGCGCATCCAGACATCCTCTACGTTACCGATCGGGTCGGTTGAGGGTTGGCGTAGCAGCCCGATTAAACGAAAGCAATCGAAGCATAATCGAAGCGTTACGAAGTCGGCACCCCGGCTCGCCCGTTCAGCGCCAGTGCGCGCGCTTGGACGTCTGCCCCACCCCGGGATTGAAGCTGTTGGTCGGGTCCAGCCCGCGATAGTGATCGGTCAACGCCGGCTTCGCCTTGTAGAGATGGCCGACATTGTGCTCGGCCGGATATTCCGCCCCGCGCGCGTCGAGCAGCGCCCACATGCGATGTTCCACCGCCAATGGATCGTACCCCTTTCGGATCACATAGTCCTGGTGGAAGACGTGGCAGAAGAAATGCCCGTAATAGAAGCGGTGCGCGATCGCCGCGTCGAGGTCCGCCGGCAACGTCTCGAACCAGTCGGCATCATTGCGGCGGAGCGCGATGTCGAGTGCGACGATATCGGCGACCGCGCGCGCGTGCACCGCGCGATAGCGCACCGCCGCACCGGCCACCGCGAACCGGTGGGTAAAGGCAGCCTCTCCTTCCGCGGGCGTGCAGCGGAAGAAGGCGCTCCCGCCCTCTGGTCCGCCGCCCTCTCCTCCGTCACCCTCCCCGCGATCCCCCAGCGCGCGCGCCAGCAGAGCCTCGGTGGCGTCGGCATCCGCAGCGTCGACCCTCAGCATCAGGTGATGCTCGAACCGGTCACGATAGGCGGTCAGCCGGCGGGGCAGATGGCTCGGACCGGGCCGCGTCGCGGCCTGCATCGCCCGGTCGGCGACATGGCGAAGACCCAGGCGGCGGAACCATCCGTCCACGCGGTCCTTCCACCGGAACAGCGCCGGCAGCCGGGCGGTGCCGAGGTAGCGGATCGCGAGAAACGTATCGCGCCCGTAGCGCTCGGTCAGCACGAACGCGTCGCGATGGATATATTCCGCGGCGATCGGCAGCGGCAGGTCCCCGCCCAGCATGGCGCGACGCACGCGTGTGAGGTCGGCGGGTGCGTTGCAGCCGACGTAGAAGACGGTGGTGCCAGCGGCGCGGGGAAAGGTATCGAGGCGCGCGGCGAACAGCACGACATGGCCGGCCGATCCCGATGCCTCGAACAGCTTGCGCGGATCGGCATTGAAGCGCGCCGGCGTCGCTGCATCGACCTCGCGCACATGCGCGGCATAGTCGCGGTCGGACGCGGGCGAGGCGGTGTCGCGGACGTCCGCCGCATCGAAGGCGCCGCGTTCGAGCCGGGACAGGATCTCCTCGGGGGTGGCA
This sequence comes from Sphingomonas sp., assembly GCA_046290715.1. Taxonomy (GTDB): domain Bacteria; phylum Pseudomonadota; class Alphaproteobacteria; order Sphingomonadales; family Sphingomonadaceae; genus Sphingomonas. Next base: position 26,767 of record JBKBTU010000008.1, read on the forward strand.
CCGAGTTCGATGCCGAGGTGATTGACCAGCTCCAGCCGCCCGTCCGCAGCGACGCGCGCGTAGAGCGCAAGTTCGGTGAAGGCGGGGCCACGCCGGACCAGCGCGCCGCCCGAATTGTTGCACACGCCGCCGAGCACCGACGCGCCGATGCACGACGATCCGATCACCGAATGCGGCTCGCGTCCCAGCGGCGCGAGCGTCTTTTCGAGCACGTCCAGCGTTGCGCCGGGCAGGCAGACGACCTGTTCGCCGCCGCGCACCAGATGCACGCCGGCGATCCGCAGGGTCGAGACCAGCACGACCGGCCGGTCGTAGTCCGCGCCGTCCGGCGTCGAACCGCCGGTGAGGCCGGTGTTGCTCGCCTGACAGATCAGGATCGCGCCGGCGTCCACCACCGCCTGCGCCACGCGCCACAATTCGACCAGCGATCCGGGCCTCACTACCGCGGCGACCGGCCCGCCGCCAAAGCGATAGCCGGTGCGGAAACGATGCGTCGCCGCCTCGCCGGTCAGGACGTGGCGGGCGCCGACCGCGGCGCGCAGCGCCGTGAGCAGCGCGGCGGGCGCGGCACCGCTCACACCCGCACCAGCCGCACCGCCATCCAGGGCTTGGCCGGCAGCGCGATCGTGGGTCGCGCCGGGTCGTGGACGTCGTAGTCGTTCATCTGCGCCATGGTGAAGGTGCCGGCGGGCGTGATCGTCATGTTCCACGTGTCGATGATGTCCGCCCGATAGCGCTGCCGGGCATCGGCGCCCTTGCCGGGCAGCACCACCGCCCATTCCGCCGGCGCCTGCTGCCCGAAGTAGCGCAGGTAATAGTCATGCGCCTTGCCTGCGAGGCGGT
>JBKBTU010000090.1:0-9564 GCA_046290715.1 Sphingomonas sp.
GATGACGACCATCACCGCCAGCACATAGGCAAAGATCGGGCGATCGATGAAATAGCGTGACATGGCCGGTTACTTCGCCTGTGCCTGCGCCTGGCCCTGCGGCGCTTGCGCGTCGGGCTTGGCATTGGGGTTCCAGGGCTTGCCCTGCACGGGCATGCCCGGGCGCAGCATCATGCCGCCCTCGACGATTACCTTGTCGCCCGCCTTCAGGCCGCCGGTGACCAGCCAATTGTCGCCGACCGTCCGGCTCGTCTGCAGCGTGCGCGGCTGTACCTTGCCGTCGCCGCCGATCACCAGCACGGTGGCGTTGCCGCGCTCGTCGCGGCTGACGGCGCGCTGCGGCACCAGCATCGCGTTCGCCTGCGTGCCTTCGACCAACTGCGCCCGCACGAACATGCCGGGCAGCAGCAAGCCGTTGGGGTTCGGGAAGAGCGCGCGGATCACCTGCGAGCCGGTCGTCGGATCGACCGTCACATCGGCGAAGCGGAGCGCGCCTTCGGGGCCATAGGTGGTGCCGTCCTCCAGCGTCAGCTTGACGCGGGCGTTGCCGTCGCGGCTCAACTGACCGCTCATGATCTGCTGACGCAGCTTGAGGAGGTCGGCACTCGACTGCTGGATATCGACGTAGATCGGATCGAGGCGCTGGATCGTCGCCAGCGCGTTGGTCTGCGCGGCGGAGACGAGCGCACCGGTCGTGACCAGCGAGCGTCCGATCCGTCCCGAGATCGGCGCGCGGATGGTGGTGCGGCCGAGGTCGATCTGCGCGGTGCGCAGCGCGGCCTGCTGCGCGGCGACGTCCGCCCGCGCCTGCGCCGCACTGGTTTGCGCGTTCTCGAACTCCTGGCGCGCGATCGCGTTGATCTTCACCAGTTCGCCGTAGCGGCGGGCAAGCGCCGCGCTCGATGCGATGCTGGCGCGAGCGCGGGTCAGCGCGGCGCGTGCGCTCGCCACCTGCGCCTGATAGGGTGCGGGGTCGATGCGGTAGAGCGGCTGGCCCTTGCGGACCATGTCGCCCTCGACGAACAGGCGGTCGAGGACCAGGCCGTTGACCTGCGGCCGGACATCCGACGTTTCGTAGGCGGTGGTACGGCCCGGCAGCTCGCTGGTCAGCGTCACCGCCTGCTCGCGCACGACGACATAGCCGACCTGCGGCGGTCCCTGCGGCGCACCCTGCTGTTGCTGCTGGTCACCGCCCCCACATGCCGCGAGAGCCAGCGCCAAGGCGAGCACCGCTACCCCGTGTCCCCGTTTCGTCATGCAAATTGTCCGTTGAATAATTTGTGAGTGATCGTTCACTCACGGCCTGCTACAACCGCTTGGCAAGCGGCGTCAAGGCCGGGTAGGGCGAGGATGGAATGATCGATTCGGACGTTTGTTGCAGAGCATTGTTGAACAAGGCCGACCAGCGCCGACGCCGGGTCATCGATCAGGCACGTAAGCTTTTCATCGAAAACGGTTTCCACGCGACGGGCATCGCACAGATCGCGAAGGCGTCGGGCGTCGCGGTCGGTCAGCTGTATCGCGATTTTTCCGCCAAGGAAGATATCGTCGCGGCGATCGTCAACACCGATTGCCGCTCGTTCATGGCAGCCGACGCGCTGCGATTCGCGATCGAGGAGGGCGACGAGCATCAGGTGCGCGAATGGATTCGGCAGTTCGTCCTCCCCGAAGACGATCTCGACGACAGCCGCCTGTTCGCCGAGATCGTGGCGGAGGCCGGACGCAACGCGCGCATCGCCGCGATCTTCGATGCGACGCACGAGGATGTCCGCAAGCTGATGCTGAACGCGCTGGCGATGCTTGCCCCCGGCGACGCGCTCGCCGAGCAACGTGTTGCGCTCGCCGACACGATCCTGACCATGTCGCTCGGCCTGCTCCATCACCAGCTGGTCCGCCCGCACCGCGATCTGGGCGCACTCGTCGTGTCGCTGCTCCACATCATCGATCGCGAGATCGATGCCCTCCGCGCGCAGGCAGCGGTGCACGCCTAGCGATCCGGCCGGAATGTGTCGGGATCGATCCCGTACCGGCCGAGCTTGTAATAGAGAGTCTTGCGCGGAATGCCGAGCTGCTCGACTGCCTTCACGACATTGCCGCCGCTTGCCCGCAGCGCGTCGATGATCAGGCCGGCCTCGAACTCCGCAACGCGACCCGGCAGGTCGCGCCGCGACTCATCGCCTGGAGAGGCGCCCTCCCCGGCATCGAGCACGCACGCGAAGGCATAGTTGCGCAACTCGCGCACGTTGCCTGGCCAATCGTGTTCGAGCACGTGCCGCCGCTCCGCCTCGCCGATCGCGCGCACGCCCTGCCCCAGCGTCGCCCGCGCCTGCTCGACGAACGCGGCGAACAACAGCATCCGATCCTGCCCGCGCGCTCGAAGCGATGGCAGCGCGATCCGGGTCGCGGCCAGTCGATGATAGAGGTCGCGGCGAAACCGCCCCTCCTCCACCGCCTGCGACAGGTCGCCGCGGCTGGTTGCGATCACGCGCAGGTCGATCGCGATGCTGCGCTGGGCGCCGATCGGCTGGACCTCCCGCTCCTCGATCACCCGTGACATCGCCGCCTGTAAGGCAGGCGACAGCGCATCGACGTCGTCGAGCAGCAGCGTCCCGCCGCTCGACGTCGCGATCGCGCCATCGTGCGACAGGCGGGTGTGCGCGACGCTGTCGGCGGCGTGGCCGAGCAGCTCGATCTCGGCCCGCGCCTCGGTCAAGGCCGCACACTGGATGGCGACGAGCGGCCGGGCGCGCCGCGGCCCCAGCCGGTGCAGCAGCGTCGCCGCCAGATCCTTGCCGGTCCCCGTCTCGCCTTCGATCAACACGTCAAGATCGGCTTCGGCAAGCTGGCCGATGCCGCGCCGTAGCGTGACGATGGTCGGACTGTCGCCGAGCAGCGGGCCCTCGCCCTCCACCGCCGCTACGGCCGCACGCAGCCGCCGATTTTCCAGCACGAGGGCGCGACGTTCCAACGCACGATCGACGGTCGCAAGCAGGTGATCGCTGGCGAAGGGCTTGGTCAGGAAATCGAAGGCGCCGTCACGCAGCGCCGACACGGCCATCGGCACGTCGCCGTGACCGGTGACGAGGATGACCGGCAGCGTCGCATCGACCGCGCGCAACCGGGCGAGCAGTTGCAGGCCGTCCATCCGCGGCATCCGGATGTCCGTCACCACCACGCCGTCGAAATCGTCCGGCAGCGCAGCCAGGGCCGCTTCCGCGCCGGCGAAGGCGAGGACCGCGAGGCCCGCCAATTCGAGCGTCTGCACGGTCGCGACCCGCAGCGCATCGTCGTCTTCGACCAGCAGAACGGCTCGACCGGTCATGCGACGCGCAGGGTCAGAACGAAGGCGGCGCCGCCGTCGTGCCCCGGGTCCAGCGCAAGCTCGCCGCCGAATTCCCGCGCGATGTCGCGAGCGATCGCCAGCCCCAGGCCCAGGCCGCCGACCTTGCCCGTGACGAAGGGCGTGAACAGCGTATCGGCGATCGCCGGATCCACGCCCGGACCGTTGTCCGCAACCCGCAAAGCCACCGTGTCGCCCTGTCGCACTGCCTCGATCGTCACGTGCGGTGCGTCTCGCCCCGAGGTCGCATCCAGCGCGTTGTGGATCAGGTTCACCAGGATCTGTTCCAATCGGATGCGATCGGCGCCGACCTTCAGCAAGCGCATGTCGCGCGAGACGCGATCCTCCACGACACCGCGGGCGCGGTCACCGATGAGCAGCAGCGTTCCCGCGATAGCCTCATCCAATGTCGGCGTGCCGGGCGATGGGGTGCGACGCCGCGCAAAGGCGCGCAATTCGCCGGTGATCGCGCCGATCCGGTCGGTCAGCGCCACGATCCTGCCGAGATTGTCGCGCACCGCGTCGCGGGCGTCGCGTTCGAGGAGCCTGGTGCCGTTTTCCGCAAACGCGCGGATCGCGGCCACCGGCTGGTTGATCTCGTGCGCGACGCCGGCGGTGATCTGCCCGAGCGATCCCAGCCGGTTTGCCTGCGCCAGTTCCTCACGGGCGGCTCGGAACCGGCGGTCTGCGGCGGCCCGCTCCTCCGATTCGACGAGCAGGCGGGCATTGGCGTCCTGCAACGCGACCGTGCGACGGCCCACTTCGTCCTCGAGCGCCGCGCGAACTCTCGTCTGCACGCGCTCCCGCTCGGCTGCCCACCGCACCGCCGTGGCGATCAGGATCGCCAGCAGCAGCAGCCCCGCCCCCCACAGCATTGCCTGCGTGCGGGCGGCCGCCAGGGCGGGAGCCAGCGGCGTCAAATGGAGAAGGCGCCCACCCGCGAGAGGTGCCGCCACCGCCGCGACGCGGAACCGTTGCCGGTCGAGCAGCACGTCGCCATCATCGCGCGCGAACGCCGGGATCAACGCCGGTGCCTCGCCGAATTGGCGCGAACGGCGCAATCGATCGGCGACCCGAGGCGAAAGTGTTTGCGTCGTCCGAAACCGCAAATCCGGCAAGCTGGCGATCAGGATGACGCCATTCGCGTCGCGCACGACGGTGCTGCCCAAGGTCCGCCGCCAATCACGTTCGAGCCGGTCGAACTCCACTTTGACGACGATCACCCCCAGCGGCCGGCCGTTGCGGTCGATACGGCGTGCGAGGTACAGGCCGGGACGCCCGCTGACCGATCCGAGCGCGAACAGTTCGGCGCTGCCTCGGGCCATCGCCTCGCCGAAATATCGGCGGAACGTATAATCCTGTCCGACGAAGCTCGACGGCAGCCGCCAGTTGCTCGCCGCGACGGCACGGCCCTGCCAATCGATCGCGTAGAGCACGGCCGCGTCGGTCCGCTGCGCCAGCAACTCGAGCGTCCTGTCCAGACGCAGCACCGCCTCGGCGTCGTCGCCGCCCAATGCCGCGGCGACGTCGGGATATTCCGCCAGCACGACGGGAAGCAGCCGAAACTTCTGCAACTCGCTCGACAGCAATTCGCGGTGGGTCAGCGCGACGGCGGCAGCCGCGCGATCGGCGTTGGCCCGCGCCGCGCCGTTCACCCAGCGGGTGCCGAGCATCACGGCTGCTGCCACGACGCCGACCAGCAGCGCCAGCCAGGCGGCCCGTGACGCGAAGGCGCTTAGCGGCTGGGCCAGACCGCGAGGCTGGTTTCGACCAGCCGCTCCAGATCGGCCCGGCTGGCCCCCGATCCCGCCTGCACCGCCATGCCCTGGAGCAGGGCATAGAGATAGCTGGTGAGCCCGGACACATCGATATGCGCGGGCAGGTCGCCGTCGACCTTGGCCTGCTCGAACCGCTCGATCAGCGCCGCCTGCGACGAGGCGCGACGGGCGATCACGTCGGCCTTGATCGACTGCGCTTCCGGCCCGCAGGACAGTGCGCTGATCACGCCGAGACACCCCTTGGGGTCGCACTGGCTCGTCTGCATCTCGAGCGCGCCGCGCATGAAGCTTTCCGCGACGCCGCGCGCCGTCGGCTGATCCAGCGCGGCGCGGGTATATTCCAGCTTTTCCGCCTCGTAGAGGTCGAGCGCCTTGTGAAACAACGCTTCCTTGTTGCCGAAGGCGGCATAGAGGCTTGGCCGGGTAATCCCCATCGCCTCGGTCAGGTCGGCCATCGACGCGGCGTCATAGCCCTTGCTCCAGAACACGCGCAGCGCCGCGGCAAGCGCCGCATCGGTGCAGAATTCGCGCGGACGCCCCTTGGGCGGCAGGACGGCGAGACTTTCCATATCGCTCAGTATAGAATGTCCGCGCCTGCCATACAAGATCGTTGCCATCTGCAACTCGCCTGCCCCTGGGGGCGCCTGCTAGAGTGGTTTTCGATCAGGCATGGTCACCCTCACCCTTCGCCGCCTTCGGCGTCTTTTCCCTCTCCCGATGGGAAAGGGAGGGAGGCGCGCAGCACCGGAAGGGCGAGGGTGACCACATGTCGTCGAAATCGGCTCTAAGTCTCTGAAGGCGGTCAACCCGAGGCCGAAGGGAGCCTTGTCTGCACCGTCCGTCAGGCCGCGATCGCTCCCGATCCGTGCCGGGCCATCAGGTCGCGCGCCACCGCTTCGGCGACCTTGATGCCGTCGACCGCTGCCGACAGGATTCCGCCGGCATAGCCTGCGCCTTCGCCCGCGGGAAACAGCCCCGCCGTGTTGAGACTCTGGAAATCCTCGCCACGGTTGATCCGGAGCGGCGAGGACGTCCGCGTCTCGACGCCGGTGAGCAACGCGTCGGGATGATCGTAACCGGGGATTTCCCGGCCGAACGCGACGAGCGCCTCGCGCATCGCGGTGACTACGAAATCGGGAAGGCAGGTGGAGAGGTCGGTCAGTTCCACGCCCGGCCGGTACGACGGGATGACGCTGCCCAGTCGGGTCGACGGACGACCGGCGAGGAAATCGCCGAGGCGCTGCGCCGGCGCGCGATAGCCGCCGCCGCCTGCCTCGAAAGCCCGGCTCTCCCAGTGCCGCTGCAACGCGATCCCGGCGAGCGGTCCGCCCGGATAGTCGCGTGCAGGGTCGATGCCGACGACGATGCCCGAATTGGCGTTTCGCTCGTTGCGCGAATATTGGCTCATGCCGTTGGTGGCAACGCGCCCCGGTTCGGACGTCGCAGCCACCACGGTACCGCCGGGGCACATGCAGAAGCTGTAGACCGTACGGCCGTTGGCGCAGTGGTGCGACAGCGCATAAGCGGCGGCGCCCAGATCGGGATGGCCTGCGCACGGGCCGAAGCGCGCTTCGTCGATCCAGCTTTGCGGATGCTCGATCCTGACGCCGATCGAAAAGGGCTTGGCCTCCATCTGCACGCCGCGGTCGTGCAGCATCTGGAAGGTATCGCGCGCGCTATGCCCGAGCGCGAGGACGACCGGCCCGGTCGTCATCGTCTCCCCCGTCTGAAGGCGGATACCGGCGAGCCGCCGGCCACCGTCTGCACCGAGGTCGATCAGCAGGTCATCGACGCGGTGCTGGAAGCGATACTCGCCGCCGAGCGACTCGACCGTCGCGCGCATCGCCTCTACCATCGTGACCAGGCGGAAGGTGCCGATGTGCGGATGCGCCTCGGTCAGGATTTCGGGGGGCGCACCCGCCTTGACGAATTCGGTCAGAACCTTGCGGCCGAGATGGCGCGGATCCTTGATCTGGCTCCACAACTTGCCGTCGGAAAAGGTGCCGGCGCCGCCCTCGCCGAACTGGACGTTCGATTCGGGGTTAAGCTCGCTGCGCCGCCACAGGCCCCAGGTGTCCTTGGTGCGTTCGCGGACCAGCTTGCCGCGGTCGAGGATGATCGGGCGGAAACCCATCTGCGCGAGGATCAGGCCGGCGAACAGCCCGCACGGGCCGGCACCGACCACCACCGGTCGCGGTCCGCGATAGTCGGCGGGGGCATGGGCGACGAAGCGGTACGCCGTGTCCGGGGTCGGGCCGACGTGTCGGTCGCGGCGGAAGCGCGCCAGCACCGCTGCCTCGTTCTTGACCGTCACGTCGACCGAATAGACCAGCTGAATGTCCATCTTGTCGCGCGCGTCGTTGGCGCGACGCGCGATCGTGTAGCGCACCAGTTCGCGGGGCGTGATCCGCAGCCGGTTGCGAATCGCCGCGGCCAGCGCCTCCTCGGGATGGTTGATCGGCAGTTTGAGGTCGGTCACGCGCAACATGTCGCTGCTTTAGCGTCGGCGTGACCCGGGGGCTACCAACGTCCGCCCGGAACCTGCCCTTCCCGCCATTCGGCGATGCGTCGCTGGGTCGCGGGCGACACCGTCTGCGGCAGCGCGCCAAGCGAGAAGAAGCGTGCCTCGGCCAACTCCGCACCGTCGGCAACCGGCTCATCGGCCGTCCGGGCCTCGAAGAGATGGACCGTGTCGCGTCGCCCCTCCGCCCGTGCCTCGAAGACACCGAGCGCCACGACATCGACAAGGCCGCAACCGGTCTCCTCGCGTACTTCCCGCATGACCGCGGCCATGGGATCCTCGCCGCGCTTGATGCCGCCGCCCGGCAGCATCCACACATCGGATCGTCCATAATGGTGCCGCACCAGCAGCAGCCGGCCGGTCGGATCGAAGATCATCGCCTTCACGCCGCGCGTCCGCCAGCCCAGCATAGCTAGCGCGCGGCGGCGCACGCGATAAGCCAGATCGATCAACGGACGCATGTCAGCACGCTACCTGTGCCCGGACGCGAGGGCCAGGACTACTCGCGACCGCGTCCGAAGCGCTCGATGCCTTGCCCTCGGCCTTCGAACCGGCGAAGAGGCGGCATCGAAGGGAAACCACCATGTCCATCCTGTCCGATCGCTGGATTCGCGAGGCCGCGCTGGGTCAGCGAATGATCGAGCCGTTCGTCGAGAGCCAGCGCAGAGAGGGGTGCATCAGCTACGGCCTCTCCTCATACGGCTATGACGCGCGCGTGGCGGACGAATTCAAGATCTTCACCAACGTCGACAACGCGTTGGTCGACCCAAAGGATTTCGCGTCGAACAGCTTCGTCGATCGCAAGACCGACGTGTGCATCATCCCGCCCAACAGCTTCGCATTGGCTCGAACCGTGGAGTATTTCCGCGTGCCGCGCGACGTGCTCGTCATCTGCCTCGGCAAGTCGACCTATGCGCGCTGCGGGATCATCGTCAACGTGACGCCGCTCGAGCCTGGCTGGGAGGGGCATGTCACGCTCGAATTCTCGAACACCACCCCGCTCCCGGCGAAGATCTACGCCAACGAAGGCGCCTGCCAATTCCTGTTTCTCCAGGGCAACGAGCCCTGTGAAACGAGCTACGCCGACCGCGCCGGAAAATATATGGGCCAGCGCGGCGTAACCCTCCCCCGCCTGTAGCCTGGTCCGGCGGCCGCAGCGGATCAGCGGGTCGCTATCTCCGTCGACAGCCGCGAGAGGCCGCGAGTCGCGATGTCGTGTGACGAGACCACGCTGCCGTCCGGCAGGTCCATCGCCACCACCGGCCGATCGAGGACCTGACGATACAGGGTCGACGCCTCGGCGCTGCGCCCCATCCGCGCATAGGCGACTGCAAGGTTCAGCATCAATTCCGGGCGCTGCGGGAATATCCGCCGCTCGGCTTCGATCTGCCTGGCAGCCGTGGCGAAGTCGCCAGCCGCGATCGCTCGATAGCCCGCCCTGTCAGCCGCCGTAGACGGCGAAGCGACGAAGGTCGTCGCCAGCATGGCACCCAGAAGCATCCGCATCGTACCGTCTCCTTCCCGCCCGCGGCAGGTTTCATTTTTATGACACTTGTGTGTCACTTCGGAGACAGGCTGGCAAGGGACGTATGAACAAAAAAGGGCGGCTCCTCGCGGAACCGCCCCACTTGGTCATTCTGGTCCGGCTGGATCAGAAATCGTTGCGATACTGTTCGTTGCCGATGAAGCCGAGCTTGGTCACCGCAGACCGCTTGATGACGGCCAGCGTCTGGTCGACCTTGTCGTACTTCGCTTCCGGGTCCGGCTGGAAGTGCAGTTCCGGCTCCGGATTGATCGCCGCCGCCGTATCGAGATACTGGCGCAGCGTCACTTCGTCGACGGGCGTACCATTCCAGGTCACCAGCCCGGCCTTGTCGATCACGATCTTGTTCTTCTGCGGATCGACCGGCGGCGTCTGGTTGCGC
>JBKBTU010000091.1:0-9435 GCA_046290715.1 Sphingomonas sp.
GTCGTGCGTGGGGCCGATACCGCCGGTGGTGAAGAGATAGTCGTTGCGCGCCCGCAACGCGTTCACCGCTTCGACGATCGCCTCTTCGCGATCGGGCACCACCCGAACTTCGACCAGCCGGATGCCTTGCACGTTGAGCCAGCTCGCCAGTTGCGCGACGTTGCGATCCTGCGTGCGGCCGGAGAGGATCTCGTCGCCGATGACGACGAGCGCGGCGGTCCAGATGCGTTCCTGCTCCATCCCGCAGCCATAGCCTCGCAATAGCGGCGCCGCCACGCTATATCAGCGACCATGACCGAATATGTGACCGTCACCTCCGACGCGCCGGAAGGGCGTACCGGCGCCATCAAGCTGCACGGCCCCGCCGCCTTCGCCGGCATGCACAAGGCCGGGCGCCTCGCCGCCGAAACGCTCGACATGCTGGTGCCGCACATGGTGCCGGGCGTCACCACCGCGGAGCTCGACCGGCTGATCTACGACTTCGTGCTCGCCGGCGGCGGCGTCCCCGCGACGCTCGGCTATCGCGGCTATACCCATTCAACCTGCATCTCGATCAACCACGTCGTCTGCCACGGCATCCCGAGCGAGAAGACGCTGAAGTCGGGCGATATCGTCAATGTCGACGTGACCCCGATCGTCGACGGCTGGCATGGCGATTCGAGCCGTATGTACCTCGTCGGCGACGTGCCGCTGAAGGCGCGCCGGCTGGTCGAGGTAACCTACGAATGCCTGATGCTCGGCATCGAACAGGCGAAGCCCGGCAATCATATGGGCGACGTGGCGAACGCCATCCAGCGCCATGCCGAAAAGCATCGCTACGGCGTCGTCCGCGATTTCTGCGGCCATGGCGTGGGGCGCCTGTTTCACGACGCGCCCGAGGTCGTTCATGTCGGTCGTCCCGGCACCGGACCGGAGCTGCGTCCCGGCATGATCTTCACCATCGAACCGATGATCAACATCGGCCGTCCGGACGTGAAGCTGCTGGAAGACGGCTGGACGGCGGTGACGCGCGATCGCTCGCTGTCGGCGCAGTTCGAGCATTCGATCGGCATCACGGAGGACGGTTGCGAGATCTTCACCGCCTCGCCAGCGGGCCACCATCAGCCGCCCTATGTCTGACCGAAGCGGGATAGCGGCTTGTTGTCTAACGACATCGGGCCGTTCGCGCTGAGCCTGTCGAAGCGCAGGTGAGTCTCACGCCCTTCGACACGCTCTGGGCGAACGGTGCGTGTGGGTCAACGAACCATTCGTCATCACGCTCAGACGCGCGAGCGACGCCCTTCCGCTTGGCGTGCCGTCGCGATCGTATCGACCACCAGCTCGTAGAACGCAGGCGAGTAGCCCGCGGCGATGAACGCCTTCACCTCGGCGGAGGCGATGGCATAGCCGCGGCGCCAGCTGAGCACCGCGATCCGGCGCAGCGCCTCCAGCTTGGGATCGGCAAGCTGCGGGCTGATCCGCACGCCGAAGATGAGACCCAGCCACCGCGACAGCCGCCCCGGCTGGCGCAAGGTGGACAGTCCGTCGCGACGCGCGATGCCGATCACCGAGCGTTCCAGTTCCGTCAGCATCGGGCGCTCCTCCTCTGGCAGGGCTGCCGGAGCGAAGCTCCGCGCCGCTGCCGGCGAGGGCGCGAACGCCGTCGCGCTCGCACGGGCATATCCGGCGTTGCCCGGTTCGGCGAAAGCAAGAAAGGCCATGGCGTCACTCCCTTTGGATGGCGGCCGACCGTGCCGCACCGACGACGATGCAGCCTGCTACCGCAGCAATGTTGCGACCCGTTGTCCGCCGATCGACCGGCGTGCGTCCGGATGTCCCCGAGAAGAGCCGGCCTTCGTTGCCGCCATCTTCTATACTGAGCGGTATAGAAGCACGCCGAGACGGCGTCAACGCCTTTTATACCGGTCGGTAGCGAAATCTCGGTGGATATTCGGCTCGGCGCGATCGTTCCTGATCGACGAAGGAGAAGAGCCATGTCCGACACCGCGCCGACCGATCCCAATGCCGTCGATCCCGGTCGGGATCGCGACGGCAATCCCTTCGACGCCGCCACCGGGCTCTACGGCCAGGAATACCACCGCGACCGCGAGGCGGCGTTGGGGCGGCAGGCGCCCAGCGGCACCGTCGCGGCGCGGCCCGGCGAGCCGCGCCCGGACGATCCCGACCTTCCCCCCGATGCCGGCCGCCGCGCCTCCTTCGATCCCGCGACGGGAGAAGTGCAGGGCAGCGGCAGCGGCGCCGGCGGCGGCAATCCTGGCGAGGATTTCGACAGCGATGCGGCGAACGGCGATGGCTATCCGATCACCGGCAGCGAGGGGATTCCGAAGCGCGCGCCGACCGATCTGGGCCCGCCGCACTTCAAGGAGTGAACGCCGTCGCCTCCTGCCGCAAGGCAGGGGGCGATCACTTGAGCGGGACGATGACCTCGTCCGGATGCGCGACGTTCAGTTCCTTGCGCACCATCTCGTCGACCATGTCCGGATTGGCGTGGTCGGGATCGAGCAGCGCGACGCGGTTCTTCAGCACCGCGCGTTGCTGGTCGAGCGCGGCGAACTGCTTCTCGCGCCGCGTCAGCTGCTTCTTGTAATCGCCGTAAGCGAGGATGCCGTTCGGGCCGAGCACCGCATAGGCGCCGAAGAAGGCCATGATCGTCAGGCCCAGCGCGGGCAAGGCGGCACGGCGCATCGTCCTGCGGAACGCCGATGTCCTGGTTGCCCGTGCCATGGCCCTATCCTCGTCTGCCGCTCGATCCGAATCAAGCCTTCAGAACGTCGCGGCCCGCATAACGTGCCGCATCGCCAAGCTCTTCCTCGATCCGGATCAGCTGGTTGTACTTGGCGAGCCGGTCGGAACGCGCAAGGCTGCCGGTCTTGATCTGGCCGCAGTTGGTCGCGACGGCGAGGTCGGCGATCGTCGCATCCTCGGTCTCGCCCGAACGGTGGCTCATCACCGCGGTGTAGCGCGCGCGCTGCGCCATCGTCACCGCCTCCAGCGTCTCCGTCAGCGTGCCGATCTGGTTGACCTTGACCAGCAGCGAATTGGCGTAGCCGCCCTCGATGCCGCGCTTCAGGCGCTTGGGATTGGTGACGAACAGATCGTCGCCGACGAGCTGGACCTTGTCGCCGACGAGGTCGGTCAGCGCCTTCCAGCCCTCCCAATCGTCCTCGCTCATGCCGTCCTCGATCGAGAAGATCGGGTAACGGCGCGTCAGGTCGGCGAGATATTCGGCCATCGCCCCGCTCTCGAGCACCTTGCCCTCGCCCGAGATATCGTAGCGGCCGTCCTTGTAGAATTCGGTCGCCGCGCAATCGAGCGCCAGCATCACGTCATCGCCCGGCGTGTAGCCCGCCTTCTCGATGCTCTGCATGATGAAGCCCAAAGCCTCTTCGGTGCTGGCGATGTTGGGCGCGAAGCCGCCTTCGTCGCCGACACCCGTCGCCAGGCCCTTGTCGTGCAGCGCCTTCTTGAGCGTGTGGAAGATTTCCGAGCCGCAGCGGACCGCCTCGACGATATTCTCGGCGCCGACCGGCACGATCATGAATTCCTGGAAGTCGATCGGATTGTCGGCATGCTCGCCGCCGTTGATGATGTTCATCATCGGCACCGGCAGCACGTGCGCCGACACGCCGCCGACATATTTGTACAGCGGCATGCCGCGCGCCTCAGCCGCGGCCTTGGCAGCGGCGAGGCTGACGCCCAGAATCGCATTGGCGCCGAGCCGCCCCTTGTTCTCGGTCCCGTCGAGCTCGATCATCGTCCGGTCGAGATCGGCCTGGTCCTCGGCATCGAGGCCGATCAGCGCCTCGACCAGCTCGCCGTTCACCGCCTCGACCGCATCGTCGACGCCCTTGCCGCCCCAGCGGCTCTTGTCACCGTCACGCTTCTCGACCGCTTCGTGCGCGCCGGTCGATGCGCCCGAGGGCACCGCGGCGCGACCGAAGCTGCCGTCTTCCAGCAGCACGTCGACTTCCACGGTGGGATTGCCCCGACTGTCGAGGATCTGGCGGCCATGGATGTCGATGATTGCGGTCACGTAACGATGCTCCTACCTCTGGCGGGTCACGCGGCGGCCTCTACCCTGCCCGGTGCGGTGCGGCAATCTCCGCCAACGTGGAGGGAACCGCCTTTACCGGGCCGGGTTGAGGGTGTCGAACCACTCGAAAGGGCGCGTCATGGCCGACACCGATTTCAAACCGCAGGGCGACGCGGACTTCACACCGCCCCCCGCCACCACCGATTTCACCCCCGCCGAGCCGTTGAAGACCGCCGGCGTCGAGTTCGATCCGGAGACGCCGACGAACGACGGCGCCGACGCTCCTGCCGGGAGCAAGACCGAGCAGGCGAAGCAGACGGTGAAGGATTATTCGTCGAAATACAGCGCACAGGCCACCGACAAGATTCGCACGCTCGCCGATACCGGTAAGGAGCGCGCGGTCGGCGGGCTCGACCAGCTGTCGCAGATGATCACCGACGCCGCCGGTCAGGTCGATGAGAAGCTCGGCGCGCAATATGGCGAATATGCCCGCTCGGCCGCCGGCGCGGTCTCCAACTTCTCCGAACAGATCAAGGCGAAGGACGTCGAGGAGCTGCTCGACGATGCCCGCGCGTTCGTCCGCAAGAGCCCCGGCGTCGCGATCGGCGTCGCCGCCGCCTTGGGCTTCGCGGTAGCGCGGATCGTCCAGTCGGGCATCGACGGCAATTCCGCCGGCGGCAAGGCCTGATCGATCGATGGCGACGCGCGAGCCTGTCATCGAGGACGAGGGCATAGCCACGCTCGTCGGCCAATTGGTCGACGACGCCCGCGGACTGGCGAGCGCGGAGGTCGCGCTCGTCAAGGCGCGGATCGGCGAGCGGGTCAGTGCCTATAAGAATGCGGCGATCTTCTTCGCCGCAGCAGGCGTCCTCGCGCTCTCCGCACTGATCGCGCTGCTCGTCGGCCTGATCCTCAGTCTGGCGACGCTGATCGGTCCCGGTCTCGCCACCGCGGCGGTGGTCATCGCCGTCTTCGCGATCGCGGGCGTGCTCGCCATCATCGGCAAGGGCCGGCTCGCACCGGGAAAGCCGCGATGAGCGCGCCCGATCCCACGCTGCGCCTCGCCGATGCAGAGGCCGAGGCGGCCGCGGCCCGCGAGCGCCTGTCGAGCACGCTCGGCAAGTTGCAGGTCAAGCTCAATCCCCGCGACCTCGCGCTCCAAGCGGCGCGTGACGTCGCCGACAAGAGCGCTGCGGCAGCGCAGGCCAGCCTCAACACCGCGGTACGCAATCCCGGTGCGGTCGCCGGTGCCACCGCGGCGGCGGGGCTGTTCCTCGCCCGCCACCGCATCATCGGCCTGTTCCGCCGCAAGCCCAAGCATAAACCCGGCCATCGAGAGCGCGAACCCGGTCTCGGGCCGCAGGACTGACCCCTTCGAAAGGACGATCCCATGCCGAACACCCACGCGCAGGACCACGACACGCACGGTCGCATCGACGATGCGAAGCATGCCGCCGCCGATGCGGCGCGGCGCACCGCCGACGCGATCGAGACCAACCCGCTCGCCATCGTCGCCGGCGGTGTCGCGATCGGTGCACTCGCCGGAGCGCTGATCCCTCGCTCCGCCAAGGAAAAGGAATTGCTCGCACCGCTCGGGCGCACGCTCGGCGAACGCGCGCGCGGCGCGATTCAGGCGGCGCGCGAGGCTGGCACCACCGAGTTGCAGAACGCCGGCTTGTCGAAGGACGCGGCCAAGGACCAGGTCAAGTCGCTGTTCCAGGGCATCGCCAAGGCGGCGACCAGCGCCGGCAGCGCGGCGGCGAAGACGGCCGCGAACAAGGCCTGAACGGCAGCGGCGCCTCTTCGGGGGCGCCGCATCGGCGATCCTCGGCCATTCCGGGGGGTTCAATATTGCAGCGCAGCACGCTAGGAGCCTGGGCTTGAACCACACACCCGGGATTGATCGATGAGCAAGCTCCACCTCGTCTTCGGCGGCCGCGTCAAGGACCCCCGCACGCTGGAATTCGCCGATCCTTCGGCACTCGAAGTCGTCGGCATCTTCCCCGATTATGCGAGCGCCGAAAAGGCGTGGCGCGCGAACGCGCAACGTACCGTGGACGACGCCGAAATGAAGTTCGTCGTGGTCCACCTGCATCGCCTGCTCGAGCCGGAGCTGCTGGCGTCGCCGGAGGCGTAAGGCCCCGCTTCATCTTCCACTGTCATCCCGGCGAATGCCGGGATCCACGGAGGCGAGGGGCAAAGTTCGACGCTTTACCGCCGATGGCGCGCTGTCCATGGATCCCGGCATCCGCCGGGATGACATGGGTACAGCAGTCGGCGATCAGATGAACTCGACCTTCGACACCACATAATAACGGTCGCCCGCGGGCACCGACACCTCGACCTCATCGTCGACCTTGCGGCCGATCAGCGCGCGGCCCAGCGGCGAATTGTAGCTGATCCGGCCGGTCTTGGCATTGGCCTCGGTCTGGCCGACGATCTGATACTTCACCGGCTTGTCGTCGTCGTCGAGCAGCGTCACCGTCGCGCCGAACACCACCTTGTCGCCCGACAGGTCGCGCGGGTCGATGATCTGCGCGCGGCTGAGCTTGTCCTCGATATCGGCGATCGACGCCTCGATCTGGCCCTGCCGCTCCTTGGCGGCGTGGTATTCGGCGTTTTCCGACAGGTCGCCGTGCGCGCGCGCTTCCTCGATCGCGTCGACGATCTGGGGACGTTCCGTTTTCAGACGCTTCAGGTCCGCGGTGAGCGTGTCATAGCCCTCCTGGAGCATCGGCATCTTTTCGACGGTCGCCATAGTCTCGTCCCCAATTCACTCATACCCCGTGACGGCGCCTTCATCGAAGCGCCGCCCCGCACATCACGTCATTATGTCGGGATCAGTTGTGCGACTGCGAATAGTAGGATTGCAGGGGCCTGACTTCAAGAGACGCGGTCCCGATTGCCGACGCCGCCTGCACGCTGGCGGGCGCGGTAGTGAAATACGGGATCTTTTGGGCGAGCGCCGCCTGCCGGATCGGCTTTGAATCCTTGAGCGACTGCCAGCCCTCGGTGGTGTTGAAGATCAGCGTCACCTCGCCGTCCATGATCCGGTCGAGGATGTGCGGCCGCCCCTGCGCGACCTTGTTGACCTTTTCGACCTCCAGCCCGACCGTCTCGAGGTAATCCGCCGTACCGCCGGTCGCGAGCACCTTGAACCCGCGCGCCAGCAGCGACTTCACCGCGGGAACGATATGCGGCTTGTCGCCATCCTTGACGCTGACGAAGGCCGTGCCGCCGGTCGGCAGCACGGTGCCCGCTCCCAGCTGCGACTTCATGAAGGCGGTGGTGAAATCGGGATCGATTCCCATGACTTCGCCCGTGCTCTTCATTTCCGGTGACAACACCGGATCGATGCCGGGGAAGCGATTGAACGGGAAGACGGCTTCCTTGACCGCATAATAATCGATGTGGCGGTCGATCGGTGGCATGTCCTTCAGCGTCTCGCCCGCCATCACACGGGCAGCAATCTTGGCGATGGGCGCGCCGATCGCCTTGGCGACGAAGGGTACCGTGCGCGACGCGCGCGGATTCACCTCGATCAGGTACACTTCGCCGTCCTTGACCGCGAACTGGATGTTCATCAGCCCCTTGACGCCCAGCGCATGCGCGAGCGCCACCGTCTGCCGTTCGATCTCTGCGATCGTCTCGGCACCCAACGAATAGGGCGGGATCGAACACGCGCTGTCGCCCGAATGGACCCCCGCCTCCTCGATATGCTGGAGCAGTCCGGCGACGACGACCTCGTCGCCGTCGCAGATCGCGTCGACGTCGACCTCGATCGCATCGCGCAGATACTGGTCGATCAGCACCGGGCTCTCGCCCGACACCTGCACCGCGGTCTGGATATAGTCGTCGAGCTGCTGGAGGCTGTCAACGATCTCCATCGCCCGCCCGCCGAGCACGTAGCTCGGCCGCATCAGCACCGGATAGCCGATCCGTTCCGCCGCCGCGACCGCCTCGTCGCGGCTGCGCGCGAGGCCGTTCGCCGGCTGCTTCAGGCGCAACTTGTTGACCAGCGCCGCAAAGCGCTCGCGATCCTCGGCGAGGTCGATCGCGTCGGGGCTGGTACCGAGGATCGGGATACCGGCCTTTTCCAGCGCGCGTGCGAGGTTCAGCGGCGTCTGCCCGCCGAACTGGACGATCACGCCGGCCAGCTCGCCGCGGCTCTGCTCGACGTGCAGGATCTCGAGCACGTCCTCGGCGGTCAGCGGCTCGAAATACAGGCGATCCGACGTGTCGTAGTCGGTCGACACCGTTTCCGGATTGCAGTTGACCATGATCGTCTCATAGCCCGCGTCCGCCAGCGCGAAGCAGGCGTGACAGCAGCAATAGTCGAACTCGATGCCCTGCCCGATCCGGTTCGGGCCGCCTCCCAGGATCACCACCTTGCGGCGGTCGGACGGCTGGCTCTCGTCCTCGGGGCTACCGAACGACGGCGCCTCGTAGGTCGAATACATATACGGCGTCTTGGCGTCGAACTCGGCGGCGCAGGTGTCGATGCGCTTGAAGACGGGGCGCACGCCGAGCCGATGGCGCAGCGCGCGCACCTCATCCTCGGTCACGCCGCCGGTCATCGCGACGACCGCCTCATGGATAAGGCCGCTGCCGCGCGCGATGCCGCGCTCCATGCCGCGCAGATTGGCGGACTTCAGCGCCAGATAGGCGAGCCGCTTGTCGCTGAAGCCCATCGCCTTCAGGCGGCGCAGACCGGCGGCCTCGATCGGCAGGCCGTTGGTGCAGACTTCCTCTTCGGCCGCGACGATCTCGGCGATCCGTTCGAGGAACCAGGGATCGAACTTGGCGATCGCGTGCACCTCGGCGACGGTGAAGCCCTCGCGCAACGCCTGTGCCGCCACCAGCAGCCGGTCCGGGGTCGGGTTGGCCAGCGCCGCCTCGATCTCCGCGCGCGGCGCGCCGACCAGCCGGTCGACGGCGTTGAAGCCGCTCAACCCCGTCTCCAGCCCACGCAGCGCCTTCTGCATGCTTTCCTGGATATTGCGCCCGATCGCCATGACTTCGCCGACGCTCTTCATCGCGGTGCCCAGCACGGCTTCGGCACCCTTGAACTTCTCGAAGGCGAAGCGGGGAATCTTGGTGACGACGTAATCGATCGTCGGCTCGAACGACGCCGGCGTCGCGCCGGTGATGTCGTTGTCGATCTCGTCGAGCGTGTAGCCGACCGCCAGCTTCGCCGCGACCTTGGCGATCGGGAAGCCGGTCGCCTTGGATGCCAGTGCCGAAGAGCGCGACACGCGCGGGTTCATCTCGATGACGACAAGGCGACCGTCCTTCGGATTGACTGCGAACTGTACGTTCGAACCGCCTGTTTCTACACCGATTTCCCGGAGTACCGCGATCGATGCGTTGCGCATGATCTGATATTCCTTGTCGGTCAGCGT
>JBKBTU010000092.1:0-9403 GCA_046290715.1 Sphingomonas sp.
AGACGACCATCAGATTCTTGCCCTTGAACCGCGCGCTGATGTCGGCGCTCATCACCGGCGCGGCATAGAGGTTGTCGGTCGGGATATCGAAGAAGCCCTGGATCTGCCCGGCGTGGAGGTCGACCGACAGCACGCGGTCGGCGCCCGCCACCGTGATGAGGTTGGCGACGAGCTTCGCCGAGATCGGCGTGCGGGGGCCGGGCTTCCGGTCCTGGCGGGCATAGCCCATGTACGGGATCACCGCGGTGATCCGCTTCGCCGATGCGCGCTTCAGCGCATCGATGATGATGAGCAGTTCCATCAGGTTGTCGTTGGCGGGAAAGCCGGTCGACTGGATGACGAACACGTCCTCGCCGCGCACGTTCTCCTGGATCTCGACGAAGATCTCCTCGTCGGCGAAGCGCCGCACCAGCGCCTCGGTCAGCGGCAGCTCCAGATAGCCCGCGATCGCCTTCGCCAGCGGAAGGTTCGAATTGCCGGTCATCAGTTTCATGCGTGCGCTCCACCCCGTCGGATGGCGAGGTCCCTTAGGCGCCCCGCGCGCGAATCGGAAGCATGCTTGTTCGGCGGCGTTGCGCTGACTAGGCCGGCAGGCATGACCGTCACCCGCTTTGCCCCGTCCCCCACCGGCACGCTCCACGTCGGCAACATCCGCGCCGCGCTGCATAACTGGATGTTCGCGCGTCGGCAGGGCGGCCGGTTCGTGCTGCGCATCGACGATACCGACGCGGAGCGATCGGAAGAGCGGTTCGTCGAGGCGATCCGCGCCGATCTCGACTGGCTGGGGCTGACCCCCGATGCGGAGGTGCGGCAGTCCGAGCGCTTCGCGCTCTACCAGGCGCGGTTCGATGCGCTGGTGGTGGCGGGGCGGATCTATCCCGCCTACGAAAGTGCGCAGGAACTCGACCTGAAGCGCAAGATCCTGCTCGGGCGCGGCTTGCCGCCGGTGTACGACCGCGCCGCGTTGGCCCTGACCGACGCCGAGCGGACTCGGCTGGAGGCGGACGGCGTCCGCCCACACTGGCGCTTCAAGCTCGATCACGATGCGGCGATAACCTGGGACGACCTGATCCGGGGTCCGCAGGCGTTCGATCCCGCGACGATGAGCGACCCCGTCGTCCGCCGCGCCGACGGATCGTGGCTCTACATGCTGCCCTCGGCTATCGACGATGCCGACCTCGGCATCAGCCATGTCGTGCGCGGCGAGGATCACGTCTCCAACACCGCGCTGCAATTGCAGATGTTCGCGGCGATGGGCGTGGCGCCGCCGCGCTTCGCGCACGAGGCGCTGCTGACCGGGGCGGAGGGCAAATTGTCGAAGCGCCTGGGCTCGCTCGGCATCGCGCATTTCCGCGAGGAGGGGATCGAGCCGCAGGCGCTGATCGCGCTGCTCGCACGCATCGGCACGAGCGATCCCGTCGAGCCGCTCGCCGAGCCCGCGCCGTTGATCGCGGCGTTCGACTTCGCGCGCTTCGGTCGCGCGCCGGCGCGATTCGACGAGGCGGAGCTGGCGCAGGTCAATGCGCGCATCGTCCATCAGCTCGACCACGCCGCGGTCGCGGCGCGCCTGCCGGTGGGGATGGGGGCAGCCGAGTGGGACGCGGTGCGCCCCAACCTCGCCCGCGTATCGGAGGCGGCGGACTGGTGGCAGGTGATCGAAGGTCCGGTCGAGGCCGTTGCACCCGACGACGCAACGCGCGCCTATCTTGCCGAAGCGGCCGCCGTTGCTGCGACGATCGACTGGACGAACGATCCCTGGCACGCGCTGACCGCCGCGCTGAAGGCGTCGACGGGGCGCAAGGGCAAGGCGCTGTTCCTGCCGCTCCGCCAGGCGCTGACCGGGCGCGATCACGGCCCCGACATGGCGGCGCTGCTGCCGCTGATCGGCCGCGAGCGGACGGTGGCGCGGCTTTCTCCAGGCTGACCGGCTGCCTCATGGGTCGGGCATTTCGCCGCGCCTCATGCACCGCTTGACACGGTTACGATACATCGTAACATTGGAGGCCCTGCAGGAGATACGTTCGAAGCCATACGATCAATCAGGAGACGGATCATGTATGCCGACCGCTACGCCCAGCCGACCCGCTTCAATCCCGGCGGCCTCTCCGCCGCGATCGCGATCAATGCCGCGCTGATCGCGGCGTTGATGTTCGCAGGGCCGAAGATCCTGCCCGGTGATCCGGGGCATGTGTTAACGACCACGAACATCCCGATCGATCCACCACCGCCGCCCGAGCCGCCTGCGCCGCAGCCCAAGCCGCATGAAAGCATCGCGAGCCGCCCCGACGAGCACATCATCGCGCCGATCCCGCCAATTCCGGTCCCATCCCATTCCGACTTCACGACCACCACGACCGAGTCGCCGCCTGTCCCCGGCCCGCTGATCGGCAACGATCCCGGCCCGGTCGCCGCCGATCCGCCCGCGCCGCCGCTGCCGCCGCTGCTCGCTCCGCAGATCGACCCGCGCTATGCCTCCGCCTTCCAGCCCGATTATCCTGCGTCGGAACGCCGCGCTAATCGCGATGGCCGCGTCACGGTGCGCGTGCTGGTCGGGACCGATGGTCGGGTGAAGCAGATCGAGCGCGTCACCGCGACCAGCGACGCCTTCTGGCAGACGACGCAGGCGCAGGCGCTGCGCGCCTGGCGCTTCAAGCCCGCGACGCGCGGCAGCGTGCCGCAAGAGGCGTGGCGGACGATGACGCTGACCTTCCGCATGGAGGATGCGGATTGACGCAGGACCATCGCATATCGGCTGCCTGATCCGCGGTGGCGTTCTTCAGAGCATCAGGAGGTCGAGTCGATCCGTACTCACCGTTCGCCCTGACCCTGTCGAAAGGCCTCAAGTCTCACCTGTGCTTCGACAAGCTCAGCACGAACGGTACATCTTGTGTCATCACGCTCTAAGGCTCCCTCATGCCGGACCTGGTCCGGGATGACGCAGAGCATCGGGATGGCATGCGCCTTCATCCGAAGCCAGCAGCCATCCCGACGATTGGCGATAGCCCTCCCGATCGATGGAGGCCGGAAGGCATGGTGGGGCGACGGGTACTGGCCCTGACGCCTTCCGGCGCCTACATTCCCTCCATGCAGTTCTTCAGCCGCTTCTCGCCGGTCCGAGCCTATAAGGATCTGCGCTTCTTCCTGTCACAGCGCGAGCCGCGCGATCTCGGCTTCCTGGTCGCGGCGATCGCGATCACCGGGTTCTTCGTCTACGCCTTCATGCGCAACGACATTCCGCCCGAGCCGTACCAGCCCAACATCGTCTATTTCAAAAGCTACACCGCCGACCGCACCGATGCGCAGATCAAGGCGCAGCAGGCGATCGACAAGGTCGACCAAGACAAGCGCATTGCCGCGCAAAAGGCGCGCGAGGACAAATTGCGCGGTCAGTTCAAGCAGGTCGACGATGCGATGACCAAGTGGGGCCTGTAAGGACCGACGACGCGCGCTGGATGGGGGCGGCGCTGGCGCTCGGCGAACGGACCCGCGGGGCGAGCGCGCCCAATCCCAATGTCGGCTGCGTCGTCGTCCGCGACGGCCGCGTCGTCGGCCGCGGCTGGACGCAGCCTGGCGGGCGGCCGCATGCCGAGGCAATGGCGCTTGCGCAGGCGGGCGGGCAGGCACGGGGTGCCACCGTCTACACCACGCTGGAGCCGTGTGCGCACGTCTCGCCGCGCGGGCCGGCCTGCGCGGACCTGCTGGTGGCCGCAGGCGTGGCGCGGGTCGTGGTGGCGCTGGGCGATCCCGATCCGCGCACCGACCGTATCGGGATCGCGCGGCTGCGCGATGCGGGGATCGTCGTGACGGACGGCGTGCGTGGCGAGGATGCGGCGCGGAGCATGGCGGGGTTCCTGACGCGCCAGCGTTGCGGCCGCCCCAGCGTGACGCTGAAGCTCGCGACCTCGCTCGACGGCTGTATCGCGCTCGCCGACGGGACCAGCCGCTGGATCACGGGACCCGAGGCGCGCGCCCATGCCCACCTCGAGCGCAGCCGGCACGGCGCGATCCTCGTCGGGCGCGGGACTTGGGACGCCGATGCGCCGCGACTCGACGTGCGGCTGGCGGGGCTGGAGGCGCGCAGTCCGATGCGGGTGGTGCTGTCGGCTCGCCCTCACCCTTCGGCGGCTTCGCCGCTCCCTCCCTCTCCCGATGGGAGAGGGAATAGGCGCGTAGCGCCGCTGGGTGAGAGTGAGGGTGAACCGGTGTGGATCTCCTCTCCGGCTGACATCGCCGGCCTGCCGGTCGATCATCTGCTGATCGAGGGGGGCGCTGGCGCCGCTGCCGCCTTCCTGCGCGCCGACATGGTCGATCGGCTGCTGCTCTATCGCGCGCCGATCGTCATCGGCGGCGGCCGGCCATCGGTCGGCGACATCGGGCTGGTCGGTCTCGGCAGCGCGCACGGCCGCTGGCGGCTCGGCGATGCGCGGCAGCTTGGCACCGACCGCGTCGAGGTCTACGAGCGGCACCGATAACAGGGACGATCATGTTCACCGGCATAGTCAGCGACATCGGCACCATCGAGCGCGTCGAGCACCGGGGCGACACGCGCGTGCGAATCGCCACCGCCTACGACCCCGCCACGATCGATCTGGGCGCGTCGATCGCCTGCTCCGGCGTGTGCCTCACCGTCGTCGACAAGGGCAGCCACGGCGGCGCGGGCTGGTTCGACATGCAGGTGTCGGGCGAGACGATCGCGCGCACCGCGGACGGTCAGTGGACCGAGGGCCGCCGCCTCAACCTCGAACGCGCGATGAAGCTGGGCGACGAACTCGGCGGGCATATCGTCACCGGCCATGTCGACGGCATCGCTACGGTGCTCGGCATCTCTCCCGAGGGCGAGTCGCACCGGGTCGGCTTCGCGGTGCCGGCCGCGCTGGCGCCGTTCATTGCGCCCAAGGGTTCGATCACGATCGACGGCGTGTCGCTGACGGTCAACACCGTCGAGGATCACGGGGATGCGACGCACTTTTCGGTGAACCTCATCCCCCACACCCAGGCGGTGACGACGCTCGGCACGCTGGCGCAAGGCCAGGCGGTCAATATCGAGATCGACGTGCTCGCCCGCTATCTGCAACGTATGGAGCATTACCGTGGCCAAGGCAGCTGAAGTGGCGAAGCTCCGCCACGCCTTCCTCTCCGCGCCGGAAGAGATCATCGACGAGGCGCGCAACGGCCGGATGTTCATCCTGGTCGACGACGAGGATCGCGAGAACGAGGGCGACCTCGTCATCCCCGCGCAGATGGCGACGCCGGAAAAGATCAACTTCATGGCCAAGTACGGCCGCGGCCTGATCTGCCTCGCGCTGACCAAGGCGCGGGTCGACGAGCTGGGCCTGCCGCTGATGAGCCGCAACAACGGCACCCGGCACGAAACCGCCTTCACCACCTCGATCGAGGCGCGCGAGGGCGTCACCACCGGCATCTCCGCCGCCGACCGCGCGCGCACCGTCGCGGTCGCGATCGATTCGTCCAAGGGGCCGAGCGAGATCGTCACCCCCGGCCACGTCTTCCCGCTGGTCGCGCGCGACGGCGGCGTGCTGGTGCGCACCGGCCATACCGAGGCGGCGGTCGATGTCTCTCGCCTGGCCGGGCTCAACCCCTCGGGCGTGATCTGCGAGATCATGAACGAGGACGGCACGATGGCGCGGCTCGACGACCTCGTCTCCTTCGCGCAGTTCCACAACCTCAAGATCGGCACGATCCGCGACCTGATCGCCTATCGCCGCCGCCACGACCATCTCGTCGAGAAGCGCGCCGAAGCGCGGTTCGTCAGCGAGTGGGGCGGCGAGTGGACCGCGATGACCTTCTGGAACAAGGCGACCGGCAGCGAGCAAATCGCGCTGGTGAAGGGCAAGGTCGATCCGACCGCGCCGACGCTGGTGCGGATGCACGCGCTGTCGCCGTTCGCCGACCTGTTCGGCGAGGGCGGCGACCGCGCCGGCCTGCTGCGCCGGTCGATGGAGATCATCGCCGAGGAGGGCGCCGGTGTCATCGTCGTCATCAACCGCCCGCGTGCCGACCAGTTCACCGTCGCGTTGCAGGCGCGGGCGGGGACGCTGCCGGCGTCGGACATGGAGCAGCTGCGCGACTATGGCGTCGGCGCTATGATCCTGACCGAGTTGGGCGTCGAGGAGATGGTGCTGCTCACCAACACGCATCACACGCTGATCGGACTCGACGGCTACGGCCTGTCGATCGTCGGCGAACGCGCCATCGGCGGCAGCGAGGACTGACCATGGCACACCTCCTCATCGTCGAAGCGCGATTCTACGACCATCTCAACGACATGCTGCTCGCCGGTGCCCGTGCCGCGATCGAAGCGGCGGGGCACAGTCATGAAACGGTGACGGTGCCGGGAGCGCTCGAGGTGCCGGGCGCGATCGCGCTCGCGTCCGACACCGACCGCTACGACGCCTTCGTCGCCTTGGGCGTCGTGATCCGCGGCGAGACCTATCACTTCGAGATCGTGTCCAACGAAAGCGCGCGCGGCGTCATGGCGCTGACGATGGACGGCCTCGCGATCGGCAACGGCATCCTGACCACCGAGAACGAGGCGCAGGCGATCGTCCGCGCCGACCCCGCCCAGCTCGACAAGGGCGGCGGCGCGGCGCTGGCGGCCCTGGCGATGCTGGAGCTGCGCCGCCGCTTCGCCTGAGGTAACCGCCGCGTCGCTGCAGCGGCCCGGCGTGACGCACGAAAAAAGGCGGCCCGACACCAGCAATGTCGGACCGCCAGTCTACGCCTAGGGAGCTTACCTGGCGTGTTCGTGAAAGCGTAGAGGTGTCTAGAGCGCGTTGCCGTCGGTCGGCGTCAGCGCATTGTCGCCGAGCGCCGTCGCGCCGTTGTCGACCGCCAGATCGCCGCCGTTCGATTCGAATGCGTCGCTGTTGCCGAGGCCGGCGTCGCCTTCCTCGTTGAGCGTCAGCGTGTCGGTCGCTGTGGCGTTGTTGCCGGCGTCGGTCTTGGGGCCGCAGGCGGCGAGGTTCAGGGCGGCCAGGGCCAGCGCCGGCGCCAGGATTGCAGTCTTCATTCAGTCCTCCGTGTTGAAACGCTGTGACCGCTGCCGCCGCGCAGGCCGGCGCCGATCAGGGAAAAGAAGGCGCGGCTGGCGGGTGCGGTGGCGGCATCCCATTCGGGATGCCATTGCACGCCGAGCACGTCGGCACCGCAGGGGCGGGCGGACACCGCCTCGACCAGCCCGTCGTCGGGGTCGATCGCTTCAACCGCGAGGCCGCCGCCCAGCCGGTCGATGCCCTGCTGATGGACCGAATTGACCCGCACGCGGCGCTCGCCGGTCGCACCGGCAAGACGACCGCACGCGCTCAGTTCGACGTCGTGCCCGTGGCGAAACAGCGATTCGTAATCGTCGTCCCAGACGCCGCGGTGATGGCGCGCGGCGTCGGCGGCGGGGGAAAGCGTGCCGCCGAACAGCACGTTGATCTCCTGCAGGCCGCGGCAGATGCCGAACACGGGCTTGCCCGCCTCGATCATCCGGCCGGCGAGCGCCAGCGCGACCTCGTCGCGCCCCTCGTCGACGATCTGTCCCTCGGGCAGCGGCGCGGCACCATAGCGCCACGGCGCGACATGGCTGCGCGAACCGGTCAGCAGCAGCCCGTCGAGGATCGCCGACAGCGTGGCGGCGTCGGCGGTGTCGGGCATCGCGGGGACCAGCAGCACCGTCGCGCCGGCGAGGCGGGTGAGCGGTTCGACGAAGCGGCTGGCGACGACCTGCACCGGCCGTTCCGCGACCTCGTTGCAGCACAGGACGCCGATCACCGGCCGGCGCTCAGGTGCGTCGCCACGCGCCATCACACCACCGCCGCGACGAGCGTGTCGCGCAGCGCATGGCCGGCGGAAGGGGCGAGCAGGTCCGCCTCCGGCTGCACCACGACCCCGCCCGGCGGCACGTCCGCGAGCAGCCAGACGTTGCCGCCGATCGTCGCGCCATCGCCGATCGTCACGCGGCCGAGGATCGTCGCGCCGGCGTAGATGACGACGTCGTCGCCGACGATCGGATGGCGCGCATAGCGGTGCTGCGGCGAGCGCTGCGCGGCGCCGAGCGGGCTGCGCGCACCGAGCGTGACATGCTGGTAGAGCCGCACGCCGCTGCCGACGATCGCGGTCTCGCCGATGACGACACCGGTGCCGTGGTCGATGAAGAAGCGCTCGCCGATCGTCGCGCCGGGATGGATGTCGATCCCGGTCCGCTCGTTGGCGAGTTCGGAGATCATGCGCGCGACGATCGGGGCGCCGAGCCCGTGCAGCTGGTGCGCGATGCGGTGATGCAGGCTGGCGATCGCGCCGGGATAGCAGACCAGGATCTCGTCGGTGCTGCCGGCCGCGGGATCGCCGAGGAAGGCGGCCTCGACATCGCTGTCGACGAGCCGGCGGATATCGCCCAGCGTGCCGGCGAACAGCCGGACGATCGTCGCCGCCTGATCGGGGTCGAAGGCGGCGCGCGCCTCCGCCTGCCAATAGCCGAGCTCGTGCCCGACCTCGCGCTCCAACTCGGTCAAGGCGGCGGCAAGCTTGGCGGCGACGAAGCGGTCCTCGTCGGCGGGGGTGATGCGCTGTAGCCCAAGGCGGCGGGGGTAGAGCGCCTCAGAGAGCAATTCGACGATCCGCTCGATCGCGCCGCGCGACGGGAAGATCGCCGCGGCCCGCGCGGTCTGCTGGCGTTCGCGCCACGCCTGCCGCGCGCCGCGCAGCGCATCGACCGCCTGGCCGAGCGTAGCGCCTCCATCGGATCCGAACGCGGACGACGCCATGACGGTCAGCGCGCCGCGCGGGGTTTAGCGGGATTGCGAGTCATGCGGTTCCTCCGATCGGCAAAAGATATCCCATCAGCTTAGTAGGAATAGAAAGAAAAGCTATCCCGTGGCGAAGACCGGCTGGCCTGCGAGCGACGAAGCTGCTTGATTGCGCCGATGCTGCTGTTCGCCCTGCTCGCCGCCCAAGCCGTTTCATCCGATGCCGCCGTCGCGGCGCGCGTCGATCGCGTGCTGCGCACGACGCCGGTAATCGACGGCCACAACGACCTCGCCTGGGAATTGCGCGACGGCCAGGGCGGCGCGGTCGAGGCGACCGATCTGTCGCGTGACACCGCCAAGTTGCCGCACCCGCTACAGACCGACATTCCGCGCTTGCGCCGCGGCCATGTCGGCGCGCAATTCTGGTCGGTGTGGATCCCGGCCGACACGGTCGGGCCGCGCAGCGTCGAGATGACGCTGGAGGAGATCGACATCGTCCGCCGCTTCGTCGCCGCGCATCCTGCGGATCTGGCGCTGGCGACGACCGCGGACGACGTGCGCCGGATCGAGAAGAGCGGCCGCATCGCCTCGCTGATCGGGGTGGAGGGCGGACACCAGATCGACGGGCGGCTGTCGGTGCTGAGGCAGTATAA
>JBKBTU010000093.1:0-4530 GCA_046290715.1 Sphingomonas sp.
ATCGTCGATCAGCAGCAGGTCGGCGCCCCGCAACCGCTGCTTGAAGCTGTGCGTGTCGCGCGCGCGCATCGCGGCGACGAAGTCGAACATGAAGCGCTCGGCCGACATGCAGAGCACGGTGGCGTCCGGATGCCGCGCCAGGAAGGCGTGGCCGATCGCGTGCATCAGGTGGGTCTTGCCCTGCCCCGTGCCCGAATGGAGGAACAGCGGGCTGAACCGCGGCACGCCCGGTTCGGCGAGCGCGCGCGCCGCGTTGAACGCGACCCGATTCGCCGCATCGACGACGAAGCGGTCGAAGGTGAAACGCGCGTCGAGCGAAGGCCGCTCGGCCGCCGGCGAGGCGGGAGCAGCCGTCGGCGAAGCGACCGGCGCGGGCATCGCAGCCACGGCCGGCGCGACCGGCTCGGCGGCCAGCGTCAACGCCGCGGGGGCGGCGACTCGCGTTTCGATCGAAACGCCGCGGACGTCAGGCAGCAGCGCGCGGAATTCGAGCAGCAGCCGGTCGGCATAATGGTTGCGGACCCAGTTGGTCATGAACGCCGAAGGCAGACCCAGGCGGATGCTGTCGGGATCGCCGTCCTCGATCAGCTCCATCGGCTTCAGCCATTGCTCGAAGAGGCGCGCGCCGGCGGACTCGCGCAGGTTGCTGCGGACGCGAGCCCAGGCGCGCTGCGCCTCGCTCTCCGTCACCGCCGCTGCCTGCCGATCGTTCAAGACACACCCCTTCGTTGCCGAAAGCGACGCAAACGTCACCCGGCGGCCGGTTTTCAAGACAGACAAGTCCCCCCTCACGGCCAACGGCCGTTCGGCATGCCCACGCTGTTCAGGTCCCGCACGCGATGGATATCGCCGCGGTGGAGTGGAGTTATGAAGCCTCGGCCGAGTCGATCAAGCCCCAGCCGGGTCACATTCCTGAAATAAACGGGATTGACAGCCCCAAGGCCGCGGAAATGCGTAGAAAAAACTGACAGCTCTTTGTTTTCAAACGACTTTCCGGAATTGGGTCGTGATCGAGTGCAGTCGAATCGTGGTGACTCCTGCATTCCCCCTATTCGTTCTTTTTGCGCCCGATCCGGACATCAAAAAACCCGCCGGACACGGGTCCGGCGGGTCGAACTTTCCGACGTGAAAAGCGTATCAGGCGAGCGCGCCGACCGCCTTGGTCAGACGCGAGAACTTGCGGCTCGCGGTGTTCTTGTGCAGCACGCCCTTGGCGACGCCGCGCTGCAGCTCAGGCTGCACCGCTGCCAGCGCCGTGCTCGCCGCAGCCTTGTCGCCCGAAGCAAGCGCCGCCTCGACCTTCTTGACGAAGGTGCGGATACGGCCGACGCGGTTGCCGTTGATCTCGGCGCGGCGCTGGTTGCGACGGATGCGCTTCTTGGCTTGCGGCGTATTCGCCATTCGGTACGTCCTTGCGAGTGATGTGGTCGATAGATGAAGAGGCGCCGGGAACACCCTACGCCGTCTCGAAGGCAGCGCCCTTAGCGATTGCGGGGGGTGAGGTCAACCATGATGGCCTCCTCTACTCTCCGTCATCCCGGCGAACGCCGGGATCCATGGACAGCGCGCCAGCAGCGTCGGCGTGCTACCTCGACCAAACCCCTCCATGGATCCCGGCGTGCGCCGGGATGACGAACGGGTGGCGCACGCGTTCAACTCCGCTGGCACTTCGGGCAGTAGAACGTCGACCGGCCGCTATCCACCCGCCGCTTGACGGTACCGCCGCAATGGCAAGGCTCGCCCTCGCGGCCGTAGACGAGGAACTGCTTGGAGAAATAGCCGAGTTCGCCATCGGGCCGGGCATAATCACGCAGCGTCGATCCGCCCGCCTCGATCGCGGCGAGCAGCACTTCGCGCACCGCCACCGCCAGCCGTTCGAGTCGCGGCAGCGCGATCTGCCCCGCCGCACGCGTCGGCGCGATCCGCGCGAGATGTAGCGCCTCGCAGACGTAGATGTTGCCGAGGCCGGCGACGATCCGCTGATCGAGCAGCATCGCCTTGATCGGCGCCACGCGCCCTTTGAGCGCCGCATGCAGATAGGCGCCTGTAAAGTCCGCGCCGAGCGGTTCCGGCCCCATCGCGGCGAACGGCGGATAGGCCGCCAGCGCTCGCGTCGCGACAAGGTCGAGGAAGCCGAATCGCCGCGGATCGTTGAGCGCCAGGTGTCGCCCGTCGCCCGTCTCGATCACCAGGTGATCGTGCGCCAGCGGCTCTGTCGGGTCGACGCGCCAGCGCCCCGACATGCCGAGGTGGAAGATCAGCGTGTCGCCGCGATCGGTGTCGATCAACCCGTATTTCGCGCGGCGGCCGAGCGCGGTGACGGTGGCGCCGGTCAGCCGCTGCCGCAGGTCCGCGGGAATCGCCTTGCGCAGGTCGGCACGACGTGGCTCGACCGTGACGAGCCGCTGGCCGGCAAGCACCGGGGTGAGGCCGCGGACGGTGGTTTCGACTTCGGGAAGCTCTGGCACGGCTCAAGAGCTAGGTAGCGTTTGCCCCCGCCACAAGCCACCGCTAGGGGTCGGCACATGACCGATACACCCGCGCCCGGCACCGTCTCCTTCGGCTATGAAAACGTCGCGCCAGAGGAAAAGACCGCCCGCGTCGGCGGCGTCTTCTCCAGCGTCGCCAAGAACTACGACCTGATGAACGACGCCATGTCGGGCGGCATGCACCGCTTGTGGAAGGACCGCTTCGTCCGCCGGGTGGCGCCGCGCGAGGGCGAGCAAATCCTCGACATGGCGGGCGGCACCGGCGACATCGCCTTCCGCCTCGCCGCGTCCGGTGCGTCGGTGACGGTGGCGGACATCAATCCGGCGATGCTGGAGGTCGGCATGCAGCGCGCCGCCAAGCGCGGTCTGGACGGCCTCGTCTGGACCGAAGCCAACGCCGAGGTGCTGACCTTCCCCGACCGCTTCTTCGACGCCTATACGATCGCGTTCGGCATCCGCAACGTCACCGACATTCCCGCCGCGCTGCGCGAGGCGCACCGCGTGCTGCGCCGTGGCGGTCGCTTCTTCTGCCTCGAATTCTCGACTACGACCTGGCCGGGGTTCAAGGAGGTCTACGACGGCTATTCGCACAAGCTGGTGCCCAAGCTCGGCCAATTGCTCGCGCAGGATGCCGACAGCTACCGCTATCTGATCGAATCGATCCGCCGCTTTCCCGACATGCCGTCGTTCAAGGCGATGATCGACCAGGCGGGCTTCGTCCGCACGCGGGCGGAGCCGATCCTCGGCGGGCTCGTCGCGATCCATTCGGGCTGGAAGATCTGATGGCGCGGACGACAAAGCCCCTCCCCTCCAGGGGAGGGGTTGGGGGTGGGGCGTGTCTCACCGAGACCAGCGCCTGCATCCCCCACCCTAATCTCTCCCCTGAAGCGGAGGCGATCCCCCGGTGACCGCCTCCGTCGTCCACGTCTGGCGGCTCCTGAAATGGGGCCGCATCCTCGCGCGCCACGGTGCGCTGCGCGGGATCGAACGCGACCCCAACACGCCCGCGCCGGTGCGCCGACTCGCCCGGATCGCGCGGATCGGTGCGCGGGTGCCGGCTGTGCCGCGCTACGCCGACGCGTTTCAGGCGATCGGCCCGGCCGCCATCAAGCTCGGCCAGACGCTGGCGACCCGCCCCGACCTCGTCGGCGAGGCGGCGACGGCAGACCTGCTGCGCCTCCAGGACCAGTTGCCACCGGTCCCTTACGAGACGATCGCCGCGGCGATGGCGGGCAGCTTCGGCCGCCCCGCGTCCGACCTGTTCGCGACGATCGAGGAAACGCCGGTCGGCGCCGCCTCGATCGCGCAGGTGCATCGCGCGATCACCACCGACGGGCGGCAGGTCGCGGTCAAGGTGCTGCGGCCGGGGGTCGAGGCGGATTTCGCCCGCGCGATCGACACCTATCAATGGGCCGCCGCACAGCTCGAGGGGATGAGCGTCGAGGCGAAGCGTCTGCGTCCCCGCCTGACGGTGGAGAACTTCAAGCGCTGGACCGCACGCGAGCTCAATTTCCGGCGCGAGGCGGCATCGGCGTCCGAACTCGCCGAAGCCATGACCGCGGAGCCAGACTTCGTCGTTCCCGCGATCGACTGGCAGCGCTCCACCGCGCGCGTGCTGACGGTGGAATGGATCGACGGCATCAAGCTGTCCAATCGCCAGGCGCTGGTCGAGGCGGGCTACGACCTGCCACGGCTCGCCAACACCCTCGTACAGGCGTTCCTGCGGCAGGCGATCGCGGAAGGCTTCTTCCACGCCGACATGCACCAGGGCAATCTGTTCGCATTGCCTGGCAACCGCATCGCCGCGATCGATTTCGGCATCATGGGTCGGATCGACCGGCGCGCGCGGGTGTGGCTGGCGGAGATCCTCTACGGCCTCATCACCGGCAACTACCGCCGCGTCGCCGAGATTCATTTCGAGGCGGGCTACGTTCCTGCGCACCACAATGTCGCCGAATTCGCCACCGCGCTGCGCGCGGTCGGCGAGCCGATGCGCGGCCTGCCGGTCAAGGACATGTCGATCGGGATGATGCTCGACGGC
>JBKBTU010000093.1:4545-9390 GCA_046290715.1 Sphingomonas sp.
CGCGACTTCGACATGGTGACGCAGCCGCACCTGCTGCTGCTCCAGAAGACGATGGTGATGGTGGAAGGCGTCGCCACCGGCCTCGATCCGAACATCAACTTGTGGGAGGCGGCCGCCCCCTTCGTCCGCGAATGGATCCGGACCGAACTCGGCCCCGAAGCCGCGATCGCCGACCGGCTGATCCACGACGTGCGCACGATCGCCGGCATCCCCGACCTGATCCGCCGGATCGAGGCGCGCTATCCCGCGCCGGGCGGCGAACCGCCCGCGCCGCCGCTGAAGGAGATCGAGGTGGTGCGGATCGGCGGCGGCTGGCGCTACGCGGCGGTGGCCGGGCTTACCGCCGCGGCGAGCATCGCCGGGACCTGGCTGGTCCTCCACTGAGCCGATGATGCGCCGCTCGTCCGCCCCGCTGTGGCTCGTTCAGCCCTCGCGCTTCGCCGGCCTGCCGGCGCGCGATGCATGGCTCGGCCTGGCGGCGCTGGCGGTGCTGTTGCTCGCGACGCTGTTGGTCTTCGCGACGCCCACCCCCGCCGCGGCGACGCACGACGCCGCCCGCCGGGCCGACGACCAGGCGGACGTGATGCTCTACGAGACGATCGTCGAGAACGTCCGGCATGGCGGAGCCTATTATCCGGTCGCCGCCGATGCGATGCGGTCCGGCAATTATCCGCTCCGACCCTTCGTCACCTTCCGTCTGCCGACGCTCGCGATGGTGCAGGCCGCCCTGCCCCACGCAGTCGTAGTCGCGCTCCTCTACGGGCTTGCGGCGGCGGTCGCGCTGGCGTGGTGGGCGCGGCTTGCCACTGTCTTCGTCCGCCCGCCGCCCCGGCTCGTCGCGATGGCGCTGCTCGCCGGCGGCTTGATGGCCTTCGTCCAGTCCGATCTCGCCGCCTTCCACGAGATCTGGGCGGGCCTGTTCATCGCGCTCTCGCTCGCGCTCTACCGTCCGGCGGCCTGGCTCCCCTCCGTCGCCTTCGGCCTCGCCGCGGCACTGATCCGCGAGACGGCGGGTCTGTACCTTGCGGTCATGGCCATCCTCGCCCTCGCCGAGGGCCGCCGTCGCGAAGCCGCCGCCTGGCTGATCGCCGGGCTGGTGCTCGCGCTGGTGCTGGCGCTCCACGCCGGGGCGGTGGCGCAGGTCGTGCGGCCGCTCGACCCCGCCTCGCCCGGCTGGTCCGGCCGGCTCGGCTTCGGCTTCTTCGTGCGCACGATGACGCTGTCCACCGCGCTGGCGCTGGCGCCGCTCTGGCTAGCGGCGCCGCTCGTCGGCTTGGCGCTGTTCGGCTGGCTCACCTGGCGCGACCCGCTCGGCCTGCGCGTCGCGGTGCTGCTCGCCGCTTATGCCACGGTGCTCAGCCTGTTCGGCCGGCTCGACACCTTCTACTGGGGGCTGCTCGTCGCCCCCCCGCTGCTGGTCGGGCTGGCCTTCGTTCCCGACGGGCTGCGCGATCTCGTCGAGGCGGCGCGCGACCGGCGGCGCATCACCGTGAAGAGGATCGTGCGATGAAGCGTGTCCTGCTGATCGTCGGCGGCGGCATCGCCGCCTACAAGGCGTGCGAACTGATCCGCCTGCTGCGCAAGCGCGGCCTCGCCGTGCGCTGCGTCCTGACCGAGGGCGCCAGCCATTTCGTCACCCCGATGACGCTCGCCGCGCTTAGCGAGGACCAGGTCTATACCAGCCTGTGGGACCTCAAGAACGAGGCGGAGATGGGGCATATCCAGCTCAGCCGCCAGGCGGACCTGATCGTGATCGCCCCCGCCACCGCGGACCTGCTGGCGCGGATGGCCGCGGGCCTCGCCGACGATCTCGCGACGACGCTGCTGCTCGCGACGGATACCCCCGTTCTCGCCGCGCCCGCGATGAACGTCCGCATGTGGCAACATGCCGCGACCCGCCGCAACGTCGCACAACTGCGCGCCGACGGCATCACCATCCTCGACCCCGACGAGGGCGCGATGGCCTGCGGCGAATACGGTCCCGGGCGCCTGCCCGAACCGGAGGCGATCGCCGACGCGGTCGATCGCGCGCTCGCCCCCTCGGCCGGACCGCTCGCCGGCCGGCTCGTGCTCGTCACCGCCGGGCCGACGCACGAGGCGATCGATCCCGTCCGCTACATCGCCAATCGCTCGTCCGGGCGGCAGGGCTTCGCCATTGCGGGCGCGCTTGCCGACCTCGGTGCTAAGGTGACGCTGGTCGCAGGGCCGGTGACGCTGCCGACACCGCGCGGGGTGGACCGGATCGACGTGGTAAGCGCGCAGGAGATGGCCGATGCCACCTTTGCCGCCTTGCCGGCCGATGCCGCGATCATGGTCGCCGCGGTCGCCGACTGGCGCGTCGCCGCGGCACCGCAGAAGGTCAAGAAGGGCGAGACGCCCCCTGCCCTCACGCTGACGGAAAACGTCGACATACTGGCGACCGTCGCGCAACACCCGCAACGGCCGGGGCTGGTGGTCGGGTTCGCCGCCGAGACCGAGCGCGTCGTCGAACAGGCGGTCGCCAAACGGCTGCGCAAGAACGCCGACTGGATCGTCGCCAACGACGTGTCGGGCGACGTGTTCGGGGGCGATGCCAATACCGTCCATCTCGTGACCGCGTACGGTACCGAACACTGGGAGCGTCTCCCCAAGGCAGAGGTAGCGCGGCGGCTGGCGCTGCGGGTCGCCGAGGCGCTCTCGGGTTCTTGATCCGTTCGTGCGCGGCGGCTAGCGCTAGGCCATGACCGACGCGATAGCCATCCGCCTGCTCCGCCTGCCGCACGGCGAGGGCCTGCCGGACCCGGCCTATGCGACATCGGGTGCCGCCGGGATGGACGTGGTCGCGGCAGAGGCGCTGACGCTGCAACCGGGCGCGCGCGCGGCGGTGGCGACGGGATTCGCGCTCGCCATTCCGCACGGCTACGAGGTCCAGGTTCGCCCGCGCTCGGGCCTCGCGCTGAAGCACGGCATCACCTGCCTCAACACGCCGGGCACGATCGACAGCGACTATCGCGGCGAGGTGAAGGTGATCCTCATCAACCTGGGTGAAGCGCCGTTCGCGGTCGCCCGGGGCGAACGGATCGCCCAGCTTGTCCCAGCCCCGGTTCAGCGCGCACGGCTGGAAATGGTCGAGTTTCTCGACGATACTGTGCGTGGCAGCGGAGGATTTGGATCGACCGGCCGATGATGGCATTGCTGGCCCTGGCAGCTCAGCTCGCCGCGACACCGCCACCGGCGTTGCCGCCGCAGGACTGGAGCGATCTGCGCCCGTTGCCCTTCGCAAAGGGCTTCGACGACGGACCCGATGTGTCCGGCTTCGTGCGTGCCGAGGTAAAGGCCGGACGGTGTGCCGCGGCGATGCAGGGGCCGCAGGGCTGGACGCTGAAGATCGATCTTGCCGTCTTGATCGGTACCGCAGGGCAGCCGCGACGGGTCGTTCCTCGCGCGATCGCCTGTCCCTCGGTCGAGCAATATGCCGCCGGGCTCGTGTCCAGCATGATCCGCGGCACGCTGGCCGCTCAGCCTGCCGAAAGCTGGTACCGGACCAGCCTCACCTTTTCCTGGCCGGCGTGATCCTCGGCGACGACGAACTCGTCCGGTACATGCGCCACATCGTCCTCAAGGAGATGGGGGGCGTCGGACAGCAAAGGTTGCGCACCGCGCACGTGGTGGTGGTGGGCGCCGGTGGGATCGGCTCCCCCGCGATCCAGTATCTGGCGGCGGCGGGCGTCGGCCGGCTGACGATCGTCGACGACGACGCGGTCGATCTCTCCAATCTCCAGCGCCAGACCATCTATGCCACCGACGACATCGGCCGGCCCAAGGCGGATGTCGCGGCCGAGGCGGCGCGGCGGCTCAACCCGCATGTCGATGCCGTCGCCGAGGCGCGGCGAATCGATACCGGCAACGTCGCCGGGCTTCTCGCCGGCGCGGATGCGGTGCTCGACGGGTGCGACAATTTCACGACCCGCCTGCTCGTCGCGGACGGCGCCTTTGCCGCGCGGGTGCCGCTCGTCTCGGCGGCGATCGGCCAGTTCGACGGTCAGCTCGGCGTCTTTCGCGGATGGGAGGCGGACAAGCCCTGCTATCGGTGCTTCGTCGGCGATGATCCCGATCGCGCGGGCGCCAATTGCGCGGACGAAGGCGTCCTCGGGCCGATGGCGGGCGCGATCGGCAGCCTCGCCGCACTCGAAGTGCTCCGCGCGCTCCATCCCTTCGGCGAAGACAGCGCGGGCAAGCTGCTGCTGGCGGACACGCTGTCGCTCCGCTTCCGGACGCTGAAGCTGCCCAAGGATCCCGGCTGCCGCACCTGCGGCGCCGGATAGAGGTGTTGCCGATCAGGCATGGCCACCCTCACCCTTCCGGCGCTTCGCGCCTCCCGCCCGCAACCCGCGGGAGAGGGAAAAGACGCCGAAGGCGGCGAAGGGTGAGGGTGACCATGCCTGATCGAAATCAACTCTACCCCAGCAATTGCCGGGCGAAATCGCGCACCACAGGCCCGATATCGTCCCGCGCCAGTGCCAGCGCGAGGTTCGCCTGGATGTAGCCAGCCTTGTCGCCGCAGTCGAAGCGCTGGCCGTTGAAGGTGAAACCGTGGAACGGCTGCACACCGATCAGCTGCGCCATCGCGTCGGTCAACTGGATCTCGCCACCCGCGCCCTTTTCCTGACGCTCGAGAATGCGCATCACCTCGGGCTGCAGGATGTAGCGGCCGGGGATCATGAGGTTGGACGGCGCCGTGCCCCGCTTCGGCTTCTCGACCAGCGCGGTCACCTCGGTCAGCCGGCCGTCGATCGCGCCGGGCGAAATGATGCCGTATTTATCCGTCTCGCTATCCGGCACTTCGAGCGCGCCGACGATGTTGCC
>JBKBTU010000094.1:0-9390 GCA_046290715.1 Sphingomonas sp.
CGGAATCGGCAAGTCGACCCTGCTGCTCCAGGCGGCGGCGAAGCTCGCACTGGCGGGCAGGGGGGTCGCCTATGTATCGGGCGAGGAAGCGGCGGATCAGGTGCGGTTGCGCGCCCGCCGCCTCGGGCTCGGCGCCGCGCCGGTGCAGCTCGCCGCGGCCACCTCGACGCGCGACATCCTGACGACGCTGTCGATGGGGCCGCCGCCCGCGCTGCTCGTGATCGATTCGATCCAGACGATGCATTCCGACCTGATCGAGGGCGCGCCCGGCACCGTCAGCCAGGTGCGCGCCTCCGCGCAGGAACTGATCCGCTTCGCCAAGGAACGCGGCACCGCGCTGGTGCTCGTCGGCCACGTCACCAAGGACGGCTCGATCGCCGGCCCGCGCGTGCTCGAACACATGGTCGACACCGTGCTCGCCTTCGAGGGCGAACGTAGCCACCAATATCGTATTCTCCGCGCGATCAAGAACCGCTTCGGCGGCACCGACGAGATCGGCGTCTTCGCGATGCAGAGCGAGGGGCTTGCCGAGGTGAGCAACCCGTCGGCGCTGTTCCTGACACAGCGCGACGAGGGCGTGACGGGGACGACGGTATTTCCTGCGCTCGAAGGGACGCGGCCGGTGCTGGTCGAGATCCAGGCGCTGGTCGTCCGCCTCGCCAGCGGCGCGACGCCGCGGCGCGCGGTCGTCGGCTGGGACAGCGGCCGGCTCGCGATGATCCTCGCGGTGCTGGAGGCGCGCTGCGGCCTCAGCTTTTCGAGCGCCGAAGTCTATCTCAACATCGCCGGCGGCTATCGCGTCCAGGATCCCGCCGCCGATCTCGCGGTGGCGGCGGCGCTGGTGTCGGCGCTGTCGGAGCGGCCGGTGCCGGTCGACGCGGTCGCGTTCGGCGAGGTCGCGCTGTCGGGCGAGGTCCGCGCGGTCGCGCACGGCCCGCTGCGCCTGAAGGAAGCGGGCAAGCTCGGCTTCGAACGCGCACTGGTGCCGAGCGCGATGGCCAGGGACGAGGGGACGCTGCGGCTGACGGGGTTCCGCACGCTGGGCCAGTTCGTCGATCATATGCTCGGGCGGGGATAACCTGAGGCCGTCCCGCACTCACCCTCACCCTTCGCCGCCTTCGGCGGCTCTTCCCTCTCCCATTGGGAGAGGGAGGCGCGCAGCGCCGGAAGGGTGAGGGTGAGCGCGGCGACCCGCGTCGATGCCGCACCAAGGGCTAGCCCAAAGCGCTCCGCATCCCTATTCCACGCCTCATGGCGCTGACCGCTCTCGACATCATCGTTCTCGTCGCCGTGCTCGGTGCAGCGCTGCTCGGCCTGAAGCGCGGGTTCGTGACCGAGGTGCTGTCGCTGTTCGCCTGGGTCGCGATCGTCGCGATGCTCAAGCTGTTCCATGTCGCGCTCGCCGCCAAGCTGTCGAGCGTCGTCGGCACGCCCTCGGGCGCCGCGGTGGCGGCGTTCGTGGTGATCGCCGGCGCGACCTATGCCGGCGGCAAGCTGGTCGCGAGCGCCATCGGCCGCCGCACGCGCCAGTCGATCCTGGGGCCGGTCGACCGCGCGCTGGGCTTCGGCTTCGGCGCGCTGAAGGGGCTCATCATCGCCAGCCTCGGCTTCCTCGTCGCAGCCTTGCTCGTCGACACCGCGCGCGGCGGCGCGGCGCACCGGCCCGACTGGATGACGACCTCGCGCACTTATCCTTTGCTCAACGCGACCAGCGCCGGCATCGCCGATTTCGTCGATCGCCGCCGCCGCGGCCTGCCCGTGTTCGGCGCGCGCACGGATCCCCCGCGCGGCGACAACGCGAGCGACACTCCATGACCGTCTTCGCACCCCCGCCCGAGATCATCCGTCTCGCGACGCAAAACCCGTATAC
Source organism: Sphingomonas sp. (assembly GCA_046290715.1). Taxonomy (GTDB): domain Bacteria; phylum Pseudomonadota; class Alphaproteobacteria; order Sphingomonadales; family Sphingomonadaceae; genus Sphingomonas. Next base: position 1,871 of record JBKBTU010000094.1, read on the forward strand.
CACGCGCCTCGAACCCGCCGGCGGCACCGCGGAGAAGCGTTCGCCGCTGTGCGGCAGCAAGGTGATCGTCGACGTGACGCTCGACGACGGCGATCGCGTCGCGGCGATCGGCACCCGCGTCAACGCCTGCGCCTTCGGCCAGGCCGCGGCGACGCTGATGGCGGGACACGCGGTCGGCCGGTCGGTCGCCGAGCTCGTCGCGACGCGCTCCGCGCTGGCGGCGTGGATCGCCGGCGAGGGCGAGGCGCCGGACTGGCCCGGGATCGAGCACCTCCGCCCCGATCGGCTCAACCTCACGCGCAAGGGATCGGTGCAATTGGCCTTTCAGGCGGTAGCGGAGGCGGCGCTGGCCGCGCAGGAGGCACGCGCGCATGCATGAGGCCGCGGAGGGCGTATCGATGCTGCGCGACGGCATGATCCTGCTCGGCTTCGGCCTCGTGTTCGTGCTCGCCTTCCGCAAGCTCGGCCTCGGTGCGACGCTGGGCTTCCTCGTCGCCGGCGCCGTCGTCGGGCCGCACGCGCTGGGTCTCGTCGGCGACGCCGAATCGAAGATGGGTATCGCCGAACTCGGCATCACCCTGCTGCTCTTCGTCGTCGGGCTGGAACTCAACCCCACCCGGCTGTGGCGGATGAAGCAGGAGATCTTCGGGCTCGGCCTGATCCAGGTCGTCGCCTGCGGGCTCGCGATCACCGGCGTCGTCTGGGCGTTCGCGCGCTTCTCGCTGCCCGCGTCGCTGGCCCTCGGACTGCCGCTCGCGCTGTCGTCGACCGCGCAGGTGCTGCCGATGCTGCAATCCTCCGGGCGGCTCCGCACGCCCTTCGGCGAGCGCGCCTTCTCGATCCTGCTCTTCCAGGACCTGTCGATCGTCCCGCTCATCACGATCGTCGCCGCGATGAGCCGCAACCCCGCCGACGCCAATGGACCGCCGGGCTGGCTGCTCGCGCTCTACACGGTGGCGGCGGTCGCCGGGCTGATCCTCGCCGGGCGCTTCCTGCTCCGGCCGCTGTTCCGGCTGATCGGCAATCTCGGCGAGCGCGAGATGTTCGTCTTCGCCGCGCTCTTCACCGTCATCGCCAGCGCGGCGGTGATGGAGGCGCTCGGCCTGTCGACCGCCCTGGGCGCATTCATCGCCGGCGTCATGCTGGCGGATAGCCCCTACCGGCACGAGCTGGAGGCGGATGTCGAGCCGTTCCGCTCGATCCTGCTCGGCCTGTTCTTCCTCGCGGTCGGCATGCTGCTCAACCTTCAGGCGATCGCCGACCGGCCGCTGTTCGTCGCGACCATGGCGCTCGCGCTGATCGTCACCAAGACGGCGGTCATCACGCTGATCGGCCTCGCCTTCCGCATGACGTGGCGCAGCGCGCTCGCGCTCGGCCTGCTGCTCAGCCAGGGCGGCGAATTCGGCTTCGTGCTGTTCGCGCAGGCGCAAGCCGGCTTCCTTGTCGCGCCGGAGGCGGCGAGCCTGTTCGGAGCGATCATCACGCTGTCGATGGCGACGACGCCGTTCCTGATGGGCGCCACCCGTCGCTTCCGCGAGGAACCGGTGGCGAAGGGCGAGACGCGGGACGGCCCCAAGGCCGACGGCGCCAATGCGATCATCGTCGGCTACGGGCGTTTCGGCCAGACGGTCGGCCAGATGCTGCTCGCGCAGAACATCCCGGTGACGCTGATCGACACCGATATCGAGATGATCGACATCGCCGGCGAGTTCGGCGCCAAGGTCTATTATGGCGACGGCACCCGGCTCGACCTGCTCCGCCAGGCGGGCGCGTCGGAGGCGGAGCTGATCCTGTTCTGCATGGACGGCGACCAGATCCAGCCCGACACGCTGGAGGGCGTGCGCGAGGCCTTCCCCAACGCGGCGATCTACGTCCGCGCCTTCGACCGCCGCGCGCTGGTCAAGCTGAAGCAGGCATCGAGCGTGTTCGTCGTGCGCGAGGTGCTCGAATCGGCGGTTAAGATGGCGCGCGTCGCGATGCGCGACCTCGGCATCGCGGGGGCCGACATCGACCGCGCCGAGGAGATGTACCGCGCCCGCGACAAGGAACGGCTGCGCATCCAGATCGAGGCGGGCGACTTGCGCGCCGCCCGCGCGCTGGTCGCGGCCCAACAGCCATGGGGGAACGAGCCCAGATGATCCTCGCCGTCCTCGCCGCGCTCTCGGGCGCGCTCGCCGTCGCCGCCGGCGCGTTCGGCGCGCATGGGGCGCACGGCGAGGCGGTCGAATGGCTCAAGACCGCCGGCCATTACCAGCTGATCCACGCGGTCGCCGCCCTTGTCGCGCTGCGCTTCGACGCGCGCGGCCCGGCGTGGCTGTTCGTGGTTGGGGCGGCGATCTTCGCCGGTACGCTCTACCTGATGGCGCTGGGTGCGCCGCGCTGGTTCGGCGCGATCACCCCGATCGGCGGCACGCTGCTGATCTCCGGCTGGATCTGGCTCGCCTGGTCGCTGCGCGGCGGCTGACCGGACGCAGGATCAGAGCGGCAGGCGAAACCGCCGCGCCATCGCCACGACATCGTCGACCGATCGCAACAGCCGATCGGCGATCGCGTCGACCGGCTCTTCCGCACCAACCGCCATCCGCAGCGCGGCGATGTCGCCGCCGGTCCAGCGGCGATGCGTCGCGGCGCTGGGCGATGGCTCAGCCATGCGGCAGCCGCCGCGTGCGCACCACCGCTCCGGTGACCATCCGGTTGCGGAAGACGTGCCGCATCCGTTCCGCATCGGCGATGTTCATGAAGACGACGCGCGTCCCGCCCGACAGGATGGTCTCGATCGCGCTGATTGGCGCGGCATGTTTGGCGGCGCTGACGCGGACCGCGGCCTGCGTCGCGGAGACGTTGAGCGCGCGCGACGGGAGCGGACCGCCTGCGGTCGCGCTGTCGGTGGACGACCCCGTCACGATCGCGCGATCCCCGAAAGCACGACCTCGACGCGGGCGAGCCCGGCGTCGCTCGCGATCGCCAGATCGAGCGGACGCCCGCCCAGGCGCGCATCCTCGCTGTTGAGGAACGCCATCACCCGCTCGCGATCGCCCAGCGCGGCCCAGGCGAGCGCGGCGATGCGCGCCTGACGCGCCGCCGCGAGCGGCGGCATGGCGACGCGGGCGGGGCGGAAGCTGCGCGTCCTGCGCCGCGTGTCCGGCGTTGCGCTTGCACCGGTCGCGGCGATGGCGGGTCGCTCCATGCTCAGCTCACCCGCGCGGCTGGTGCGGAACGGCCGCCGGTGGAGGCGCGTAGCGCGGCGATCTTGTCGGCATAGCCCGCCGCGAGCCCGCGATGGGCGGCGCGCGCTGCCGCGGAGCCGGCCTGCGTCGAGGCGGTCAGCGACAGCTGATGGCGATGGAAAAGGTAATTGAGGTCCATGACGGCACTCCCTGCGGTAAGCGGGAGCTCACGGAGTCTCTCAGTCGCAGGCGCCTACGGACGGGTTGCCATGCGATATCCCCGATATAGGCGCATTGCCCGGAAAAGGAAGGGGGCGCGGCCGCCCGGCCCCTCAGCCCCGCTTCTTCCGGCACGCGTCCGAACAATAGACGACGTTGTCCCAGTCCCGCGCCCACTTCTTGCGCCACGCGAAGGGACGCTCGCACGCCGGGCAGACCTTGGTCGGAAGGTCGCGCTTGGCGACGCCGTTGGGCATCAGTGCGCCCGCGGCTGGGCGTCGAGGAAGGCGGCGACGTCGCCGAGGTCGACCGTCTTGTCGAGATACGCCCGCCCGATCCCGCGCGCGAGCAGGAAGGGCAGGGTGCCCGCCGCCATCTTCTTGTCGTGGCGCATATGATCGACGAGCCGCGCGCCGGTCGCCCCGATCCCTGCGGCAGCGAGGCCGTCGGGCAGGCCGACAGCGCGCCAATGCGCGGCGACGCGCGCGGCATCGTGCGCGTCGCACAATCCCCGCTCGGCGGAAAAGGCGAAGGCGAGCGCGCAGCCCGCGGCGACGCCCTCGCCATGGATCAGCGCCTGGGAGAAGCCCGCTTCCGCCTCCAGCGCATGGCCGAAGGTGTGGCCGAGGTTGAGCAGCGCGCGCGTGCCGTTGGTCTCGTGCTCGTCGGCGGCGACGATCCGCGCCTTCGCGGCCACCGCATGGCCGATCGCATGGAGGCGCGCGCCGACGTCGCCCGCGAGCAACGCCGGCCCGTTCGCCTCGCACCAGGCGAAGAAGGCGGGATCGTCGATCAGCCCGTATTTGACGACCTCGGCATAGCCCGCGCGCAATTCGCGCGCCGGCAGCGTGTCGAGGACCAGCGGGTCGATCAGGACGAGGCTCGGCTGGTGGAACGCACCGATCAGGTTCTTGCCCGCGCGCGTGTTGATCGCGGTCTTGCCGCCGACCGAACTGTCGACCTGCGCGAGCAGCGTGGTGGGGATCTGCACGAAGCCGCAGCCGCGTTTGAGGATCGCGCAGGCGAAGCCGACGAGGTCGCCGATCACCCCGCCACCCAGTGCCACGACATGATCGCCGCGCTCGACACCGCGTTCGAGCAGCCGGTCGCACAGCTCGGCGAGGTGATGCCAGCTCTTGGTCGTCTCGCCCGGCGGCAGCACGATCGCCTCGCTCGCCACCCCCACCGCGGCCAGTGCGGACTGGAGCGTGGCGAGATGCGGCCGCACGTTCTCGTCGGTGACGATCGCCATCGTCCGTCCGCGCGCGAGCGGGGCGAGATGGTCTGCGGCGCGGCCGAGCAGCCCCGCCTCGATCAGGATCGGATAGCTCCGGTCGCCCAGCGCGACCGTGACGGCGACTCTCACGCCGCGGGTCCGATCGCTTTCAGGATGGCGTTGACCGTGGTCTCGTGCGGCGACTTGTTGCTGGTGATGTGGATATGCGCCTCGGCGTAGATCGGGTTGCGGACGGTGGCGAGGTCGGCGAGCACCTCGCGCGGGTTGCGCCCGCGCAGCAGCGGCCGCGTGTCGCGCCGCCCGACACGCTCGGCGAGCACGTCGGGATGCGCGTTGAGCCAGATCGCGGTCGCCTCGGCGAGGATCAGCGCGCGCGTGTCGGGGTTGATGAAGGCGCCGCCGCCGGTGGCGATCACCTTCGGCGTGCCGTCCATCAGCCGCGCGATCACGCGCCGCTCGCCGTCGCGGAAATAGGGCTCTCCGAAGCGTTCGAAGATCTCGGCGACGGTCATCCCCGCCGCCTCCTCGATCGCATGGTCGGCATCGACGAAGGGCAGCCGCAGCCGCCCGGCGAGGCGGCGGCCGACCGTCGACTTGCCGACGCCCATCAATCCCACGAGCACGATCGGGCGCCCGCGCGCGGAGCGGCCGGATCGGTCGGGGTGGGGATGAGCGCTTTGCAACATGGACGGGAGCGCTATACAGCGGGTCACGACGGGGCAAAAGCTCCGCATCCGTTTACGTGTCTCAAGGTACGGTATGTCCCGCTTGCTCCTTTCCGTGATCGTCCTCCTCGTGGTGGTGGTCGGCGGCCTGTTCCTGCTCGCCGGCCGGGCATCCGAGCGGCCGCAGACCCATGTCGAGAAGGCCGTCGCGCTTGCCAACCTCAGCTAGGTCGGGACACCTGGCGAAGGCGGCGCGGATCCGCTGGGCGGCGCGCGGCGCCGGCCTGCTCGCGATCGCCGCGGCGGCGGTCGCCGCTTATGCGCAGGACAAGCCGGAATCGATCCTGCCCCCCGGCTTCGGCGAACCCGCGAGCCAGCCCTCGCCGCGCGCTACCGCCGGCGCGCCGCGCGCGGCGCCGAGCGCGGTTGCGACGCCGACACCCGCTTCGACCGGGCTCGTCCAGCCGCTGCCGACGCCTTCGCTCAGCGCCACGCCGACGCCCGCCGCGACGGTCGATCCGCAGACGCTGGCGCAATATGAGCTTCCCTCCTTCGCGCGCCGGTCGCTGGCGCGGGTCGGGCCGGCGGGCGTGCGCGAAGGGGCGCTGCCGGCGGACGCGTTCCGCGGCGCCGACGGCCGCTATGTCGAGGACCTGATGCGGCGCGTCGCCGCGCCGCTGCCGTCGCGCTGGCTGTCGATCCTGCTGCGCCGCACGCTCGCCGCGCAGCTCGACACGCCCGCCCATGTCAACGGCGCAGATTTCGCGGCCGAGCGTGCCTGGCTGCTGCTGCGGATGGGCGAGGCGGTGGCGGCACGCGCGGTGGTGCAGAGCGTCGACAATGCCCATTACACGCCGAAATTGTATCAGGTCGCGATGAACGCGGCGCTGGCGACCGGCGACCCTGCCGAGCTTTGCCCGATCGCCGACGCCGGATTGGCCGCCACCCGCGAGCGTGGCTGGACGCTGGCGCAGGCGATGTGCGCCGCGCTCTCCGCCGAACCCGCCCGCGCCAAGGCGCTGATCACCGCCGCCCGGCGCCGCAACGTCGCCACCGGCATCGACCTGCAGCTCGCGCAGAAGGTCGTCGGCGCCGGTCCCGGCGGGGGGCAGGCGGTGACGATCGAATGGGCGGGAGTCGATGCGCTGACCGCGTGGCGGTTCGGTCTCGCCACCGCGACCGGCGTCACCATCCCCGATTCGCTGCTCGCCGCGACCGGCGCGCAGGTCCGCTCCTGGTACGCGCTGTCGCCGGGCATTCCGCTCGCCGACCGCATCGCCTCGGCAGAGGCCGCGGCGGGGCAGGGCGTACTGTCCGCCGCGGCGCTGATCGACCTCTACGGCGCCGCCGACGCCGCCAACGATATGCCCGCGCCGGTCGGCGCGACCGCCGGCGATCTGCGCACCGCCTATGTCGGCGGCGATGCCGATGCACGGCTGGCGGCGATGCGGCAGCTGTGGGGCCTCGGCGATGCCAAGGCGACCGCCGATCCCGCCTACGCCCGCCTTGTCCTGACCGCGCGCGCCGCGGCGCGGCTGCCGGTCCGCACCGGGATCGCCGATTCGCGCTGGCTCGTCGCATCGATGCTGACCGCCGGGCTCGACCGCAACGCCGCCCGCTGGCGCGGCGCGGTCGACGAGGGCGGCGATGCCTGGGCGATGATCGCGCTGTCCGATCCCGACGCGGGCGGGCGGCTCAGCTACCGGCAATTGTCCTCCTATTCCGGCAGCGGCGACGCGGCGCTGAAGCAGCGGCTGCTGTTCGCGGGGCTCGCCGGCCTCGGGCGGCTCGCGCCCGACGATATCGAGCGCGCCGCCGAGGCGCTCGACGTGCGGATCGGCGCCGAAAACGCGTGGACCCGCGCGATCGACCGCGCCGCCGCCGACGGGCAGCAGGGAACGGTCGTGGTGCTTGCCGCGATCGGCATGCAGACGCCGGTATGGCGCGGGGTACCGCCCGCGATGCTCTACCGCATCGTCGGCGCGCTCCGCTCGGTCGGATTGGAGGGCGAGGCACGGATGATCGCCGCCGAGGCGCTGGCGCGCGCGTGACCGCCCGGCCCGCCGGGGACGCCGCGCTGATCGAGCGCTTCCTCGAGATGCTGGCGGCGGATGCGGGCGCCGCGGCCAACACGCTCGCCGCCTATCGCAGCGACCTCGTCCTGGCGTCGGGTGCGGTCGAAGGCGGCCTCGTCGCCGCGGACACCGCCGCGTTGCAGACGCTCGCCGGGCA
>JBKBTU010000095.1:0-9361 GCA_046290715.1 Sphingomonas sp.
AATATGACCCGTCATTGCGCCCTTTCCTCCGCGCTATCGAAGCGGAGGACCGTAGGACAGCGCAGAGCAGATCAGCCTGTCAGTGCAATGCGTTGATCGCAGGCCCGTCCAACCGCCTCACTCGACGAAGTCGGCCGTCACCACGAGCCGCTCGGTGTTCCACTCGGGTACCGCGTCGGCGTTCATCGGGACCATGAACCTTTTGCCGTCGGGACGCTCGATCTCGATCACGTCGCCGGCGCCGAAATTCTCGATCAGCACCACCGTGCCGAGCGCCACGCCGTCGGTCGAGACCGCAGCGAGGCCGAGGAGGTCGGCGTGATAATATTCCCCCTCGCCCAGCGGAGGGAGCACCGACCGCGGCACCGTGAGTTCGGTGCCGCGCAGCGCCTCGGCAGCGTTGCGGTCGGCGACCTCGGCGAAGCGCGCGATCGTCCCGTTGCTGCCGGCCTGCGCCGACTTGAGCGTCAGCGTGCCGCCGTTGAAGCTGCGATAGGCCGCGATATCCTCGGCGAAGACCTTGAGGCGGACCTGGCCGTGGATACCGTGTGCACCGACGACCACGGCCAACGTGACCGGGGCCGCCGCAACCGCGTCGTCAACCTTGCGCGGCGTCGGGCGATCCGTCGGTTCCTGAGGGGGCATCGTCGTCGCCTTCCGCAGGCTCTGTGGTGGAGACGCCCTGATTGGTGGCGTCGGTTGCGTCGTCCTCGATCGCGTCGGGGGCGGTGCGGGGGTCGGGTTCGGTAGCCATGATGCGTCGCGCTCCTTCGGTGGGCAAGGCGGTCAACGCATCATGGCCCGATCCGATGCTTAGGCTTCGGTGGTCTCTTCGGCGGCCGGAGCCTCTTCCGCCGGGGCGGCGGCGGCTGCGGCAGCGGCCTCTTCCTGCGCCTTCAGCTTCTCGGCACGCTCTTCGGCGCGCTCGGTCGCCTTTTCGCCCGGCTTGCCCTTGTTCGGGTTGTTGCGCGCGGCGCGCTCACGGACGCCGGCCTGGTCGAGGAAGCGGGCGACGCGGTCGGTCGGCTGCGCGCCGTTGCCGAGCCAGTACTTGGCGCGCTCGGCGTCGAGCACGATGCGGTTCTCGGCGTCCTTGGCGAGCAGCGGGTTGTAGTTGCCGATCTTCTCGATGAACTTGCCGTCACGCGGGCTGCGCGCGTCGGCAACGACGATGCGGTAGTACGGGCGCTTCTTGGAGCCGCCGCGCGACAGACGAATGCTGAGTGCCATAATAGTGTCCTTGCCTTCTTGTCGTCACCCCAGCGAAGGCTGGGGTCTTTTGGTTGGTGTTTCGTTCCCTCGCCAGAGATCCCAGCCTTGGGTCCCATCAAAACATTACTTTGATGGGCGCCCTTTCGCCGGGATGACGGTTTGGGGCGGGGTGTTATTTCTTCTTGAGAAGATTTTCGAAGCCCGGGGGCAGCTTGGGCATGCCGTCCTGGCCGCCGCCGAGGCCCGGCAGGCCCTTGGGCAAGCCGCCGCCGGCCTTTTCCATCATGTCGCCGAGGCCCTGGCCGCCGAGCGCGTTGCCGAGGCCGCCCATGCCGCCCTTCCCCAGCATCGCCATCATGCCTTTGAGGCCGCCCATCTTCTTGATCTTCTTCATGGCGGTGGACATTTCCTGGTGCATCTTCAGGAGCTTGTTCACCTCCTGCACCGTCGTGCCCGATCCCTTGGCGATGCGGATCTTGCGCTTGGCGTTGATCAGCTCGGGCTTGGCGCGCTCCTTGACGGTCATCGACCCGATCATCGCGTCCATGTGGATGAGCACCTTGTCGCCGCCCGCCTGCGCGAGCGCGCCCTGCGCCTTCTTCATCCCCGGCATCATGCCGGCGAGCGCGCCGAGGCCGCCCATGCGGCGCATCTGCGCAAGCTGGCCGCGCAGGTCGTTCATGTCGAACTGACCCTTGGCGAGCCGCGCGGTCATCCGCTCGGCATCTTCCTGCTGGATCGATTCCGCCGCGCGCTCGACGAGGCTGACGACGTCGCCCATGCCGAGGATGCGGCCGGCGACGCGGCTGGGGTGGAAGGCCTCCAGCGCATCCATCTTTTCGCCGGTGCCGGCGAACTTGATCGGCTTGCCGGTGACGGCGCGCATCGACAGCGCGGCGCCGCCACGCGCGTCGCCGTCCATGCGGGTCAGCACGACGCCGGTCAGCGGCACCTGGTCGGAGAAGTTCTGCGCGACGTTGACCGCATCCTGGCCGGTCAGCGAGTCGACGACGAGCAGGATCTCCTGCGGCGTCGCGATCTCCGCCACCGCCTTCATCTCGTCCATCAACGCCTGGTCGACGTGGAGCCGGCCGGCGGTGTCGAGCATCAGGACGTCATAGCCCTGCAACTTCGCCGCCTGGAGCGCGCGACGCGCGATGTCGACCGGCTGCTGGCCCGCGACGATCGGCAGCGTCGCCACCTCGATCTGGGTGCCGAGCGTCGCCAGCTGTTCCTGCGCCGCCGGACGATTGACGTCGAGCGACGCCATCAGCACCTTCTTGCGGTCGCGGCCAGCCCCGCCCGAACTCAGCCGCTTCGCGATCTTGGCCGTCGTGGTCGTCTTGCCCGAGCCTTGCAGGCCGACCATCATCACCACCGCAGGCGGGGTCACCGCCAGCTCGAGTTCCGACGCATCGGCGCCGAGCATCTCGACCAGCGCGTCGTTGACGATCTTGACGACCTGCTGCCCCGGGGTGACCGAGCGCAGCACGTTCTGGCCGACCGCTTCCTCGGTCACCTTGTCGACGAACTGGCGCGCCACCGGCAGCGCGACGTCCGCCTCGAGCAGTGCGACGCGCACCTCGCGCATCGCGGTCCGCACGTCGGCCTCGGTCAGCGCACCACGGCCACGCAGGCGGTCGAACACGCCGCCAAGCCGGTCGCTCAGACTGTCGAACATCGCCTCAAACCCTCATCATACCCCGCAACGCAAAAGACGCCGGCGGGCGAAACCTCGCCGGCCAGCGTGCACCCGTGGGCGCTTCGTCGATCGCATTCCGTGGTGGAACGTGGGGGCGCCTTAGGGGAAATCGCCGCGGCGCGCAAGTTTCGGCTCGACAGAGGGTTGCGAAGGCGATGCGCGGCGTAGGACAAGAGCCGCACGCCCCTTTCTTCGTCATCCCGGCGTTCGCCGGGATGACGAATGAGGCATCGGTTCCCGCGTTGGCCGGGATGAGGGGATGACGAATGGGACAGGGGTCGCGCCGCTCGCTCGATCATGGACTTGCACGCCAGCCGCGACTAAATCGCGCGCCATGCACGCTTCCGCGCCAGAGGTGATCTCCCTCGGCTGCCGCCTCAACATCGCCGAGAGCGAGACGATCGCCACGCTGATCGCGGGTCGCGACACGGTGGTGGTCAATTCCTGCGCGGTGACCAACGCGGCGGTGAAGGCGACGCGTCAGGCGATCCGGCGCGCCCGCCGCGCACGGCCGGACGCCGAACTGGTCGTCACCGGCTGCGCGGCGCAGATCGATCCCATGAGCTTCGCCGCGATGCCGGAAGTCACCCGCGTGATCGGCAATGGCGAGAAGCTGCTGCCCGAGGCCTGGGCGAGCGCGGACCCGGTCGTCGTCGGCGACATCATGCGGCTGACCGAGACCGCGCCGCATCTTGCGCCCCTCTTCACCGGCCAAGCCTTCGCGGGCCATGCGCGCGCCTTCGTCGAGGTGCAGAACGGCTGCGACCATCGCTGCACCTTCTGCGCCATCCCCTTCGGCCGCGGCCCGAGCCGGTCGGTGCCGGCAGGCGCGGTGGTGGACCGCATCGCCGCGCTCGTCGATGCCGGCCACGCGGAAGTGGTGCTGACGGGAGTCGACCTCACCAGCTACGGCCACGACCTGCCCGGCACGCCGACGCTCGGCCTGCTGGTCGAGCGTATCCTGCACCACGTCCCCGCCCTCCCCCGCCTGCGGCTGTCGTCGCTCGATTCGATCGAGATCGACGAACGGCTGGCGGAGATCGTCACCGGCGAACCGCGGGTGATGCCGCACCTCCACCTCTCGTTCCAGGCGGGGAGCGATCTGATCCTCAAGCGGATGAAGCGCCGCCACAGCCGAGCGCAGGCGGTGGCGACCGTCGCCCGGCTCAAGGCCGCGCGGCCGGACATCGCGATCGGCGCCGACCTGATCGCCGGCTTCCCGACCGAGGACGCGGGCATGTTCGCCGATACGCTGGCGCTGATCGACGACGCCGACATCGTCCACGCGCATATCTTCCCCTATTCGCCGCGCGCGGGCACCCCCGCCGCGCGCATGCCGCAAGTCGACGCCGCCACGATCCGCGCGCGCGCCGAACGGCTGCGCGCCGCCGCCGCGCGTCGCAAGGCGGGCTGGCTGGCGGGGCTGGTCGGCACGACGCAGACCGTGCTGCTCGAACGCCCCGGCAACCGCGGTCACGCCGATACGTTTGCCGAGGTGCACCTTGCCTCCAGCGGTGAGCCGGGACAGATCGTCGCGACCCGCATCACCGCCGCCACCGACACCCACCTGCTAGGCACCATTATATGAGCACCACCCCCACCTGGCACGAGCGGCTGCTCGGCGGGTTCAAGAAGACCTCCGACCGGCTGGTCGGCAACCTCGCCGGCCTCGGCGGCGCCCGGCTCGACGAGGCGACGCTCGACGAGGTCGAGGAGGCGCTGATCGCCTCCGACCTCGGTCCCGACACCGCGGGCAAGATCCGCGCGCGGCTCGCCGAGGGCACGTTCGAGCGCAACATGGAAGAGCTCGGCATCCGCCTCGTCGTCGCCGAGGAGGTGGAAAAGGCGCTCGCCCGGGTCGCGCAGCCGATCGCGGTCGAGGCGTTCCCGCGGCCGCAGGTGATTCTGGTGATCGGGGTCAACGGATCGGGCAAGACGACGACAATCGCCAAGCTCGCGCACCTCCTGCTGGAGCAGGATTACGGCGTGATGCTGGCGGCGGGCGACACCTTCCGCGCCGCTGCGATCGGGCAGCTCGCCACCTGGGCCGAGCGGGTGGGCGTGCCGATCGTCACCGGCCCGGAAGGCGGCGATGCCGCCGGCGTCGTCTGGGATGCGGTCAAGAAGGCGACCGAGACCGGCATCGACGTGCTGATCGTCGACACCGCCGGGCGCCTCCAGAACAAGCGCGAGCTGATGGACGAGCTCGCCAAGATCCGCCGCGTGCTCGGCCGGATCAACCCCGCCTCCCCGCACGACGTGGTGCTGGTGCTCGACGCGACCACCGGCCAGAACGCGCTCAGCCAGATCGAGGTGTTCAAGGAGGTCGCCGGGGTCACCGGCCTCGTCATGACCAAGCTCGACGGCACCGCGCGCGGCGGCGTGCTGGTCGCGGCGGCGGAGAAATACGGCCTGCCGATCCACGCGATCGGCGTCGGCGAGGGGATGACGGACCTCAGGCCCTTCGACGCGCACGAGGTCAGCCGGATCATCGCCGGCGTCGATGGCGGGGGGCGCAAGTGATGCGCCGCACGCCGTGCGCTCCTGCGCAGGCAGGCGCGCAGAGCCACATGGCCCGCCGTTCGCGGCTCTGGGCTCCTGCGTGCACAGGAACACCGAGGGTGACCGCATGACGCACAAATCCTCTCCCGGCCTGCGGATGGGGGTCGAATACGGCCCGCTGCTCGTCTTCTTCGCGGTCAATTTCCTCTTCCCCGCGGGCCTCGCGATGCGGCTGGTCGGTGCGAGCACCGGCTTCCTCTCCGACCTCGACCGCGCCGGCGCGCTGGTGATCGCCAAGGTGATCGTCGCCACCACCGCCTTCGTCCTCGCGACGATCGTGGCGATGGTCGTGTCCAGGACGAAGCTCGGCCAGATCTCGCCGATGCTGTGGATCTCGGGCGGGTTCGTCGTCGTGTTCGGCGGCCTCACCGTCTATTTCCACGATCCCAAGTTCATCCAGATGAAGCCGACCTTCGTCTATGCGATGTTTGCGATCGTGCTCGCCTTCGGGCTGCTGACCGGGCGGCCGCTGCTGCAGGGGCTGCTCGGCACCGCCTATCCGGGGCTGACCGCCGAGGGGTGGCGCAAGCTGACGCGCAACTGGGCGATCTTCTTCGCCGGTATGGCGGCGCTCAACGAAGCTGTGTGGCGGACGACGAACTGGGACTTCTGGGTCGGGTTCAAGCTGTGGGGGGCGATCCCGCTGACGTTGCTGTTCGCGTTCGCGAACATTCCGATGCTGCTGCGGCATGGGTTGTCGACGGGCGAGAACCCGGCGGCGGACATTCCGCCGGAATAAGCGGGCGTTCCGCACGCACCCTCGCCCACTCGCCGCCTTCGGCGTCTTTCTCCCTCTAACGCTGGAAGAGGGAGGGAGGCGCGAAGCGCCGGAAGGGTGAGGGCGAGTGCGGCACGCCCGAAAACCAAAAAGCCCGCGTCGGTCGTGCGACCGCGCGGGCTATAATGGTGGGCGCGACAGGGATTGAACCTGTGACCCCACCCGTGTGAAGGGTGTGCTCTACCGCTGAGCTACGCGCCCGAAACTGTTCGGAGGCGGGCCTTTACGAAGCCCTTCGCCCCCTGTCCAGCCCTCAGTTCACCGAATCCTTCAGGCCCTTGCCGGCCTTGAACTTGGGCTGCGACGAGGCCTTGATCGTCATCGGTTCGCCGGTACGCGGATTGCGGCCCGTCGACGCCTTGCGCTTCGAGACGGAGAAGGTGCCGAAGCCGACCAGGCGCACTTCGTCGCCCTTCTTGAGGCTGGCGGAGATCGCGTCGAACACCGCTTCCACCGCCTTGATCGCATCGCCCTTGGCGAGACCGGAGGTGTCGGCGACGGTCGCGATCAGCTCTTGCTTGTTCATGAAATTCTACCCCCTTCGCAGATTTCGGGAGACTCGTTGCCGAGCCAGAACGACCAGTAAGGCTGTCCTAGCCGGCAGAGTCAATGGATACCGCCCGGCCATGACAGCCGCGGCGGTTCCAAAACGTTAACAGGCGGACCGAAGTCCTGGCGTCAGTGATGCAACTCGCCGCCCGCCGGCGCAACCCCCGCCGGGGGCAATGCGGCGAGTTCGTCGGCGTCGGTCCAGTCGATCGCCTCCAGCGGCTCGGTCAGCGCGAGCTTGAGCACTTCGTCGACATGGCTGACGGGAACGATGGTCAGGCCGTCCTTGATGTTCTGGGGGATGTCGGCGAGGTCCTTCTCGTTCTCCTGCGGGATCAGCACGGTGGTGATCCCACCGCGCAGCGCCGCGAGCAGCTTTTCCTTGAGGCCGCCGATCGGCAGCACGCGGCCACGCAGCGTCACCTCGCCGGTCATCGCGACCTCCTTCTTCACCGCGACGCCGGTCAGCGTCGAGACGATCGAGGTGACGAGGCCGATGCCCGCCGACGGCCCGTCCTTGGGCACCGCGCCCTCGGGCAGGTGGATGTGGATGTCCTTGCGATGGAACAGCGACGGCTTGATCCCGTAGGACGGCGAGCGTGCCTGCACGAAGCTGAAGGCGGCCTGCACCGATTCCTTCATCACGTCGCCGAGCTTGCCCGTCGTCTTCACCGCGCCCTTGCCCGGCACCGTGACGCTCTCGATCGTCAACAACTCGCCGCCGACCTCGGTCCAGGCAAGCCCGGTGACCGCGCCGATCTGATGCTCGGTCTCGCTGAGGCCGTGGCGATACTTCTGCACGCCCGCGAACTCGTGGAGGTTGTCCGGCGTGATCGTCACGGCTTGCGCCTTGCCCTCGAGGATCTGGCGCAGCGCCTTCCTCGCCAGCTTGGCGATCTCGCGCTCCAGCGTGCGCACGCCCGCCTCGCGGGTGTAGCGCTGGATCAGCGCGCGCAGACCTTCGTCGGTGAGCGTGAACTCGCCCGCCTTCAGCCCGTGCGCCTCGATCTGCTTGGCGATGAGGTGCCGCTCGGCGATCTCGACCTTCTCGTCCTCGGTATACCCCTCCAGCCGGATGATCTCCATGCGGTCGAGCAGCGGCTGCGGCAGGTTGAGCGTGTTCGCGGTGCAGACGAACATCACGTCGCTGAGGTCGATGTCGATCTCGAGATAGTGATCGTTGAACTTGCCGTTCTGTTCGGGGTCGAGCACCTCGAGCAGCGCCGATGCGGGATCGCCGCGGAAATCCTGACCGAGCTTGTCGATCTCGTCGAGCAGGAACAGCGGATTGCTCGTCCCCGCCTTCTTGAGGTTGGTGACGATCTTGCCCGGCAGCGAGCCGATATAGGTGCGGCGATGGCCGCGGATCTCGGCCTCGTCGCGCACGCCGCCCAGGCTCTGGCGGATGAACTCGCGCCCGGTCGCCTTGGCGATGCTCTTGCCGAGGCTGGTCTTGCCGACGCCGGGCGGGCCGACGAGGCACAGGATCGGACCTTTCAGCTTGTTGGTGCGCGCCTGCACGCCGAGATACTCGACGATCCGGTCCTTGACCTTCTCGAGCGCGTAATGGTCCTCGTCGAGCACCGCCTGCGCGGCGGCGATGTCCTTCTTGATCTTGGACTTCTTGCCCCAGGGCAGCCCGAGCAGCACGTCGAGATAGTTGCGCACCACGGTCGCCTCGGCGCTCATCGGCGCCATCGTCTTCAGCTTCTTGAGCTCGGCGGTCGCCTTGGTGCGCGCTTCCTTGCTGAGCTTCAGCGTCGCGATCTTATGCGTCAGCTCGGCGATCTCGTCGCCGTCGCTCTCGTCGTCGCTGTTGCCCAGCTCGCGCTGGATCGCCTTCAACTGCTCGTTGAGGTAATATTCGCGCTGCGTCTTCTCCATCTGGCGCTTGACGCGGCTCTTGATCTTCTTCTCGACGTGGAGGACGCCGAGTTCGCCCTCCATCAGCGCATAGGCCATCTCCAGCCGCTTTACGGGATCGAGCTCGACCAGCAGCGCCTGCTTGTCGGCGACCTTGACCTGGATGTTGGCCATGATCGCGTCGCCAAGCTTGGACGCCTTCATGATCTCGCCGAGCTGCTGCGCGGTTTCGGCGGGCAGCTTCTTGTTGAGCTTGGCATAGGTCTCGAACTGCTCGACCGCCGAGCGCATCAGCGCCTCGACCTCGATCCCCTCCGCCTCGCGCTCCTCGAGCAGCTCGACGGTGGATTGCAGATAGCCGTCCGCCTCGGACAGCTCGCCGAGCCGCGCGCGCGCCTTGCCCTCGACGAGCACGCGCACCGTGCCGTCGGGGAGCTTGAGCAGTTGCAGAACGGTCGCGGTGACGCCGACCTCGTACAGGTCCTCGCGGGCGGGATCGTCCTCGGCCGGATCGAGCTGCGCGACGAGGAAGATCTCCTTGTCGGCGCCCATCGCCGCTTCCAGCGCCGCCACCGATTTGTCGCGGCCGACGAACAGCGGCACGATCATATGCGGAAAGACGACGATGTCGCGCAGCGGCAGAACGGGGAATGTGGTCATGGATACTCCGGTGCCGCATCGAACGGGGCGGCTTT
>JBKBTU010000096.1:0-3143 GCA_046290715.1 Sphingomonas sp.
CAGAGATCGTGACGCGATACGCAGGCGGAGACCTCCGGTTCGTACCGGGCAAAGGTTGGGACTACGCGCCTCTCAACTGGGTGATCGCAGCGGCGATCATGGAACGGCTGACCGGCAAGCCGCTGGCCGCTCTGGTCGGTGACATGGTGCTTCGGCCGCTGCGGATGCACGAGACGGGCTATGCGCAGCTGGATCAACCTGCGATGCCGGCTTTGGCGGCTGCCTACGCATCCGTCGCGCCTGCGGTGCGCAAGATGACGGCGATCCCGCCATTCCTTGCCGGCAGCGGCAATACCGCCGGCACCGCAGGCGACGCGATCCGTGCCGCACATGGGATCTTCCATACGGCACTGCTCGGCGCGGCATCACGGCGCGACCTCGCGACGGTGCGGTGGCCGGAACAGGATTATGCTCTCGGCGGCCGCATCCATGCCATCCAGGGCGAACCTTGGGCATGGGAAACGGGAAAGGTGGAAGGCTATCGCGCCCATATCGCGCACCGGCTCGCCCGGAGTGAAACCATCGTCGTCTTCAACACGACCGACATGCCACAGTCGGAGATCGCGGACTGGGTGAACGCCATCGCCACGGCTTGAACGGCACCTTGCGTCCAGCGCTGCCAGAACGGGGTGCGCTCGCGCCGTGCCTTGCCGGATCTGCCCGGAGCGCTTCGCTCGCCCTCCCGGCGCTGAACCATCTCCGGCCGACATCGTTATCCACCCGTAACAGGGAGGCTTCGGATGCTCTTCACCACCACCACGCAATTCGCGGCGCTTGCGCTGTGCCTGATCGCCGGCTGGTTCTTCGGTCTCGCGAGCAGCGGCGGCGGCAAGAAGTGGAAGGCGCGCTATGCCGCCGAGCGTGAGGCGCATGCCGGCTACCGCAAGCAGGGCGATACCAGCCTCGCTGCCGCCAATGCGCGCATCGCAGAACTCGAGCGCGAGAATGCGCGTCTCGCCAAGGCGGCGGAGGCCGTGCCCGTCGCGGCTCCTGCGCCAGTAACCGCCCCCGCCCCGACGCTGGCCGAGCGCGTCACCGGCCGCCGGCAGAGCTATGCGCGCCCCGCCTATCCCGCCGGCAACCGTCCGGGCTGGTTCGATTTCGGCAGCCGCAGCCGCGTCTGACGCGGCTCGACTTGTCGGCGGCCTGCGGCGATAGTCCGGGCATGGAGAGACAGACACGCACCGGCGGCCGCATCCTGGTCGACCAGTTGCTCGCGCAGGGCTGCGAGCGGATCTTCACCGTGCCGGGCGAAAGCTTCCTCGCGGTTCTCGATGCGCTGCACGACACGCCCGCGATCCAGACGGTGGCATGCCGGCAGGAGGGCGGCGCCGCGTTCATGGCGTGTGCCGACGGCGCGCTGAACCACCGCCCCGGGATCGCCTTCGTCACCCGCGGCCCGGGCGCGACCAACGCCGCGATCGGCGTCCACGTCGCGCGGCAGGATTCCCAGCCGATGATCCTCTTCATCGGCGACGTCGATCGCGCCACCCGCGACCGCGAGGCGTTCCAGGAGATCGACTTTCAGGCGATGTTCGCGCCGATCGCCAAATGGGCGGCGCGGATCGATGACGCTCGCCGCATCCCCGAATATGTGGCACGTGCCTATGCGACCGCGATGCACGGCCGCCCCGGTCCCGTGGTGCTCGCCTTGCCCGAGGACATGCTGCTCGACGCCGTCGAGGCGGTCGATCGCCCGCACGTCGAACGCCTTGCGCAAGGCTGCGACGCGGATGCGATGGCGCAGCTCGCCGACCTGCTCGCCACCGCCGAACGCCCGGTCGCGATCGTCGGCGGCGCCGGCTGGGACGGCATCGCCGGAGAGGATTTCGCCGCCTGGGCGGATCGCACCGGCGTCCCCGTCGCCGCCGCCTTCCGCCGCCAGGACGCGATCCCCAACGCCTGCCCCAGCTATGCCGGCAACCTCGGCTACGGCCCCAATCCGAAACTCGTCGCGCGGATCAGGGCGGCGGACCTGCTGATCGTCGCCGGCCCGCGGCTCGGCGAGGCGACGACCGACGGCTACGCGCTCGTGACCCCCGATCACCCCGGCCAGCGGCTCGTCCACGTCCATCCCGACGCGAACGAACTCGGCATGACCTACCGCACCGATCTCGCCATCGCCGCGACCATGGCCGAATTCGCCGAAGCTCTGGTGGCCATCGATGGCCCGCCGCATCCCGGCGGTGCGGAGGCGCATGCCGAATGGCGCGCCTGGTCGACGCCGACACCCCGCGACGGCGTCGCGATGGACCTCGGCCCGTGCGTCGCGACGATGCGTGACATGCTGCCCGCCGATACGATCATCTGCAACGGGGCGGGCAATTACAGCGGCTGGTGGCACCGCTACTGGCCCTATGCCGCGCCCGGTACGCAGCTGGCGCCCACCGCCGGGGCGATGGGCTACGGCCTGCCCGCCGCGGTCGCGGCAGCGCTACGCCATCCCGAGCGGCAGGTCGTCGCGCTGGCGGGCGACGGCTGCTTCCTGATGAACGGCCAGGAACTCGCCACCGCCGTCCAATATGACGCACAGCTGCTCGTGCTGGTGATCGACAACGGCGGCTACGGCACGATCCGCATGCATCAGGAGCGGGAATTCCCCGGCCGCATCTCCGCGACACGACTCGCCAATCCCGACTTCGCCGCGCTTGCGCGGGCCTGTGGCTGCTGGGCGGAGACGGTCGATCGCACCGAAGATTTCGCCGCGGCGCTCGGCCGCGCCCAGGAGCAAAGGGGCGTCCGCCTGCTCCACCTCAAGACCGACATGGAGATCATCACCGCGGGGACGACGTTGTCGGCGATCGCCGCGCGGGCGTAGGATCACCGGGTTCGTCGCGCTCACCCTCACCTTTCGCCGCCTGTGGCGGCTCGTCCCTCTCCCGATGGGAGAGGGAGGGAGCGGCAAGGCCGCGGAGGGGTGAGAATGAGTGTGACGAACTCGCCGTCGGCAGCCTGCCGCCGCCTGCGATCGCGATCGTGTCGTCCGCCTCCTCCACCGCGAAGCCGACGTCTTCGAGCGCCAATTTCAAATGGATGCGGGTCAGGTGGTCGGCCTCCTCGAATGAGAAGGCCCAGTCGTCCGGCTTGCTCATGCAGATTCTAACTCAAGATAGAATCGGCCGTTCCCTCGTTAACCACCAAAG
>JBKBTU010000096.1:3243-9211 GCA_046290715.1 Sphingomonas sp.
TGCGCGTCGCTCATCGCCTGCGCGTTGACGTCGGCATCGTCGATCGCGTCGGCCTGCTGTTCGCCGCTCTTGCGGACGGCCTTGGCCTGATCCTCGAGATTGTCCGCGGTCGCTTCCAGCGCATCCGCGCGGTTGTCCGCCGCCGCTTCCACCTGGCTTCCGAGCTTGTCGTCGCCCTTGCCGCCGCATGCCGCCAGCGCGCAGGCCATCGCGGCCATCGCCATCACACCGATCGTCTTCTTCACGTCGTTCTCCCTGTCGAATATGAAAAGAGCCGCCCCGCTTCCCCGGGACGGCTCTTTGCGGTCAGGTCCGCGCGGCTCAGATGTCGTCGCCGAGCGCGCCCTTCACCTTGCCCTTGAACTGCTCGCCCTTGCCCTCGGCCTGCTGGGCCTTGCCCTCGGCGGCGAGGTCGGCGTCGTTGTTGTGGTTGCCGATGGCTTCCTTCACGTTGCCGATGGCCTCGTTGATGTTGCCTTTGATCTTGTCGGTCAGCTCGCCCATGGGAACCTCCTGCTGTGACGCCGCCCGCCAGCCGGGCGACTTGATCTACAGCAGAAACAACGGGTTCAAGTCGGACCGGTTCCGTGACAAATCCGTTAGGTGCAAGTCTACTAGATCAATCCGGCGAGCGGGCTGGACGGATCGGCGTAGCGGCGCTGGCCCATCCGGCCGGCGCGATAGGCGAGCCGCCCCGCCTCCACCGCCGAGCGCATCGCCGCGGCCATCATGACCGGGTCCTTCGCCTCCGCGATCGCGGTGTTCATCAGCACGCCGTCGCAGCCCAGCTCCATCGCCACCGCGGCATCCGACGCGGTGCCGACGCCCGCATCGACCAGCACCGGCACGCCCGCGCCCTCGACGATCAGGCGGATGGTGATGCGGTTCTGGATGCCGAGGCCCGATCCGATCGGCGCGCCCAGCGGCATGATCGCGACCGCGCCCGCATTCTCCAGCCGCTTCGCCGCGATCGGATCGTCGACGCAATAGACCATCGGCTTGAAGCCTTCGTTCGCCAGGATCTCGGTGGCACGCAGCGTTTCGTGCATGTCGGGATAGAGCGTCTTCGCCTCGCCCAGCACCTCCAGCTTGACGAGGTCCCAGCCGCCCGCCTCGCGCGCCAGCCGCAGCGTCCGGATCGCGCTTTCCGCGTCGAAACAGCCCGCGGTGTTGGGCAGATAGGTGACCTTTTTGGGATCGATGAAGTCGGTCAGCATCGGCGCGTTGCGATCGCTGACGTTGACGCGACGCACCGCGACGGTGACGATCTCCGCGCCCGATGCCTCCAGCGCCGCGGCGTTCTGCGCGAAATCCTTGTACTTGCCGGTGCCGACGATCAGCCGCGAACGAAACGTCTTGCCCGCCACCGTCCAGCTATCGTCCGCGATCGGCTTCTGATGGTCGCCGCCACCGACGAAGTGCACGATCTCGATGTCGTCGCCATCCTCGACGCGGACGTCGGCCAGCGTCGAGCGCGGCACCACCTCGAGGTTGCGCTCCACCGCTACCTTCTCGGGCACCAGCCCCAGCTCGGTCGCGAGGTCGGCGATGCTGAGGCCCGCCGCGACGCGCTTGTGCTCGCCGTTCACGGTGATCGATACGGTGCCGTCGCTATGGGGCATGACGCTTGAAACTCCTTGCTGCGCTCCATCTAGGCGCCCGATCCCCCGTGTCCACCGGCGAAGGTCGATTCACGCGAAGGCGCGAAGACGCGAAAAGAAGAAGATTGGTTCACGCGGAGACGCGGAGACGCGGAGAAAAGGGGGCGACCGGCTTGCGCGCAGCGCTTTCACGATCGTCCTCGATGAACGACAGCCCGCTGCCGCGGGCGAGACATCCTCCGCGCCTCCGCGTCTCCGCGTGAACCGCCTTCTTCTCTTCCCCCGTCGTGAAACCGCCGTCTTTGCGCCGACCGCCAAACGGCGATAAGCCGGCGGGATGACCGACACGATCTTCGTCCTCAACGGCCCCAACCTCAACCTGCTCGGCACCCGCGAGCCCGAGATCTACGGCCACGACACGCTGGACGACATCGCCGGCCGGCTCGAGGATCGCGCCCGCGAACTGGGCCTCCAGATCGACATGCGCCAGTCCAATCACGAAGGGCATCTGGTCGACTGGCTGCACGAGGCGCAGGCGACCCGCGCCAGGGCGGTGATCCTCAACGCCGGCGCCTTCACCCACACGTCGATCGCGGTGCACGATGCGATCAAGGGCATCGTCACGCCGGTGATCGAGGTCCACCTCTCCAACCCGCACACGCGCGAGGCCTTCCGCCACACGAGCTACGTCGGGCGTGCCGCAAAAGGCACGATCGCGGGCTTTGGCGCGCTGTCCTATGTCCTTGCGCTTGAAGCGGCGGCGCGCTTCTGACAGGAGGCCTCCCCATGACCGAACAGATCAACTCCGGACCCATGCAGGTCGACGTCGACCTCGTGCGCCAGCTCGCCGAACTGCTCGACGCGACGCACCTCACCGAGATCGAGGTGGAAGAGGGCGATCGCAAGATCCGCGTCGCGCGCAAGGCCGCGGCGCAGGCGGCACCCCTGCATTACGCGCCGCAGCCGCTGGCGACCGCGCCCGCCGCCGCCCCCGCCGCCCCGGCCGCTGCCGAGGCGGGTGCGATGGCGCCGACGACCCCGGCCGCCAATGCGGTGAAGTCGCCTATGGTCGGCACCGCCTATCTCGCCGCCGAACCCGGCGCCAAGCCGTTCATCGCGGTCGGCCAGAGCGTCGCGGCGGGCGACACGCTGCTCATCGTCGAGGCGATGAAGGTGATGAACCCGATCACCGCGCCGACCGCCGGCACCGTCCGCCAGATCCTGATCGAGAACGGCCAGCCGGTCGAATTCGACCAGCCGCTCGTGGTGGTCGAGTAATCGCCCGTGTCCTCGACTGATATGCGTCCGATCAAGAAGCTGCTGATCGCCAACCGCGGCGAGATCGCGCTGCGCATCCATCGCGCCTGCCACGAAATGGGCATCAAGACGGTCGCGGTGCATTCCACCGCCGATGCCGACGCGATGCACGTCCGCCTCGCCGACGAGGCGATCTGCATCGGGCCGCCGGCGGCGACCGACAGCTATCTCAACATCCCCAACATCATCTCGGCCGCCGAGATCAGCGGCGCCGACGCGATCCACCCGGGCTACGGTTTCCTCAGCGAGAACGCGCGCTTCGCCGAGATCGTCGAGCTGCACAACCTGCTGTTCGTCGGCCCCAAGCCCGAACACATCCGCACCATGGGCGACAAGGTGGAGGCCAAGCGCACCGCCGGCGCGCTCGGCCTGCCTCTCGTCCCCGGATCGGACGGGGCGATCAGCGACCTCGCCGAGGCGAAGGCGCTCGCCGAGCGGATCGGCTATCCCGTCATCATCAAGGCGGCGTCGGGCGGCGGCGGCCGCGGCATGAAGGTGTGCACCGGCCCCGACACGCTCGAGACGCTGATGCAGCAGGCGGGCACCGAGGCGAAGGCGGCGTTCGGCGACGCCACCGTCTACATGGAAAAGTACCTCGGCAACCCGCGGCACATCGAATTCCAGGTGTTCGGCGACGGCAAGGGCAACGCCATCCACCTCGGCGAACGCGACTGTTCGCTCCAGCGCCGCCACCAGAAGGTGCTTGAGGAAGCGCCCTCCCCCGTCATCACGCCGCAGGAGCGCGAGCGGATGGGCGGCATCGTCGCCAAGGCTATGGCCGACATGGGCTATCGCGGCGCCGGCACGATCGAGTTCCTGTGGGAAGACGGCGAGTTCTACTTCATCGAGATGAACACCCGGCTGCAGGTGGAGCATCCGGTGACCGAGATGATCACCGGGCTCGACCTGGTGCGCGAACAGATCCGCATCGCCGAGGGGCATCCGCTGACCCTGCGCCAGGAGGACGTGCAGTTCCGCGGCCATGCGATCGAATGCCGCATCAACGCCGAGGACCCGCGCACCTTCGCCCCCTCGCCGGGGCTGGTGAAGCAATATCACGCGCCCGGCGGCATGCACGTCCGCGTCGATAGCGGCCTCTACGCGGGCTACAAGGTTCCGCCCTATTACGACTCGATGATCGCCAAGCTGATCGTCTACGGCACCACCCGCGCCGGCGCGCTCCGCCGCCTGCGCCGCGCGCTCGAGGAGTTCGTGATCGAAGGCCCGACGACGACGATCCCGCTCCACCAGGCGCTGCTCGACGATCCCGAATTCCAGGACGGCCAGTACACGATCAAGTGGCTGGAGGAGTGGCTGGCGCGGCAGGGATAGGAAGGCCGCCCGCGGGACGGTCGTGCCTGGCGGGCCGGCCACTCCGGCCCGCCGGTCGCGACAGCCGCCGGCAAAGGCCGTGCAGGCCCCGCATGTCCCGCCCCGTTGATAGTGCTTCCTGCTCGCGGACGAGGGGCACCGTCAGGCAACGCGCCTTTTGCGGTTGCGACGGCAACGCCGGTCCGTCGCGATAACCAACTCCAGGCAAGGCACAAATTCAGGCGCGTTACAGCAACGTGGCAGCACCCGACCTGTATCGGCAAGTAACGGGTGCATGAACTTGCTGTCACGATGAAACCGAAACGGACATAGGCGCATTTTGCTAGCACCTCTAGCGAAGGGAGACTGGTACAATGACCCGTATGTCTGGCGCGATCGCTGCATGTGCTCTGCTCGCCGTTTCCACGACTGCCGCTGCAGCCCCGCTGCAAGTACAGGAAAGGGCGAACATTCCGAGCCGGAGCGGCGAAGTTCGCCGCGTCGATCTGCTCAAGCAGGGCAAGCACCTCGAAACGGTGACCTGCGGCGACTTCGGCCTGCTCGACGAAAGCTTCCGCCCGCAGGCGGTGGTCTATGCCGCCAACTACGGCCCGAAGGGCAAGCCGCACCCGACCGTCACGGTCGATGGCGTCGAGAACGTCGTTCCCATCGTCGTGCAGCAGTGCAAGGCGCAGCCGGGTAACCATTTCCTCACCGCCGTCCGTGCCGCGATGAAGGCCGCGCGGATCAAGGGCTGATCCTTCCAGCCCGGCGGACGGGCGGCGTATCATCGCGATGCGCCGCCCGTTCCGCGTGCTGCGGATACGGGCTGCCGGCGCACGTCCTGGCTTTGCCGGCCTTTCGCTTCGCCATCCGATCACGCTACGGGAGCCCGATGACGATGCACGCCACCATCTATCATAACCCGCGCTGCGGCACCTCGCGCACCACGCTCGCGCTGTTGCAGGAGGCGGGGGCCGACGTGACCGTCATCGAATATCTCAAGCACCCGCCGACCGTCGCCGACCTCTCGCGCCTCTACGCCGTTGCCGGCATGACTCCGCGTGAGGGGCTCCGTGCCACCGAGCCCGCGGCCAAGGCGCTCGCGCACGCCGACGACGCCGCGATTCTCGAGGCGATGGCGATCGACCCGATCCTCATCCAGCGCCCTTTGGTCGAAACCGAGAAGGGCGTCGTGCTCGCCCGCCCCCCGGAGCGCGTCCACACGATCCTGTAGCCCGTCCTTGCGATCGGCGTGACCAGCGCTCCGCCCCTCACTGACGCGACCGGACGCGATGTGGCCGTCGCGATCGGCGAAGCCTCCGCACTGTCCTACACGCCGGTGATCGGCTATCCTCTCGCAATGCCCCCGCACCGGCAGAGCGCATGTCCCCTGTTCGCCGGATATCCGGCCGGACACGCCGCGGGGAGCGTTTTCGAGCGCGACGTAGTGTCAACATCGTCAACTTCCGCGGCCGCGACTCGGCAATTCGCGCGCGACTGCCCAGTGCGCAGGCAATTGCCGCCGGCATGCCCGTTTTGCGGGCAACGCACATGTCCGAATCCGCATTGCTCCGAGTGGCGCGGGCTGGCACGTTTGGTGCAACACCCGCGCTCGGGGCGAGGGTTCAGTCGAAGGGGCGTGTTCCGGTGAAGAAGGTCGAAGCCATCATCAAGCCGTTCAAGCTGGATGAGGTGAAGGAAGCCCTCCAGGAGGTCGGCTTGCAAGGCATAACTGT
>JBKBTU010000097.1:0-9182 GCA_046290715.1 Sphingomonas sp.
TGAAGCCCATGTCGACGACATAGGGGATCAGCCGGTCGGCCAGTGCATCCCATGACAGGTACCAGCCGTGCTCGTCGCGGTCCCAGCTGCCGGCATGCACCTCGTAGATGCTCATCGGAACCCGGCGCGGATCGACCTTCGCCCAGGTTTCGCAATGCGCAGCGTCGCCCCAGACGTGCGCGGGCGGAGCGGTCGTGATCGATGCGGTGGCGGGGCGCAGTTCGGCCTGGAACGCGAAAGGGTCGGCTTTCAGGGGTTGCGGCGTGCCGTCGGCGCCGAGGATCGCATATTTGTAGCTGCGGCCCGCGCCGATGTCGGGAACGAAGATCTCCCACACGCCGACATCGCTGCGGCGGCGCATGACGTGGCGCGCCTCGTTCCAGTCGTTGAAGTCGCCGACCACCGACACCCGGCGCGCGTTGGGCGCCCAGACCGCAAAATGCACGCCGCTCGCGCCCTGATGCTCGATCAGGTGCGCGCCCATCTTGTCGTAGAGGCGGAAATGGGATCCTTCGGCGATCAGATAATCGTCGGTCGGGCCGAGCACGGGGCCGAAGCTGTAGGGGTCGGTGACCCACCATTCGGCGCCGAACCCTTGCGCCTTGTACTTCACCGGCTGCGGCTCGCCGGTGACGATCCCTTCGAACAGGCCGGCATCATCCACGCGCCTGAGGCTGCCGAGCGACGCACCGGCGAGGTCGTGCGCCTCCGCGCTCTCCGCACCGGGAATCCACGTCCGCGCGAAGGTCCCGCCGGGGCCGGCGAACACCCCGAGCAGCGAGAACGGGTCGTCGTGGCGCCCCTCGACGAGGGCGGCGAGGGCGCCACGCGGTGGTTTCACATCACGCTCCAGATCTGCCGCGCATATTCTGCGATCGTCCGGTCGGACGAGAACCAGCCCATGTTGGCGACGTTGAGAACGGCCGACCGGCCCCAGGCGGCGGAATCGCTCCAGCGCGCGTCGACGTTGCGCTGCGCCGCGGCATAGGCGTCGAAATCGGCGGCGACCATGAACCAGTCGTGCTCGTAGAGGCCGTCCATCAGCCCGGCATAGCGGCCGGGATCGTCGGGAGAGAAGACGCCGGACCGTATCGCGTTCACCGCCTGCGCCAGCTCGCGCGATCCTTCGATGACGTCGCGCCCGCGATAGCCGTTACGGCGCTTGTCGGCGACTTCGTCGGCGGTGAGGCCGAAGATGAAGATGTTGTCGTCGCCGACGTGGTCCTTGATCTCGATATTGGCGCCGTCGAGCGTTCCGATCGTCAGCGCGCCGTTCAGCGCGAACTTCATGTTGCCGGTGCCCGACGCTTCCATCCCGGCGGTCGAGATCTGCTCGGACAGGTCGGCGGCGGGGACGATCCGCTCTGCGAGACTGACGTTGTAATTGGGGACGAAGACCACCTTCAGCAGGTCGCCGACCGCGGGGTCGGCATTGACCCGCCGGGCGATGTCGTTGGCCAGTTTGATGATCAGCTTGGCGTTGTGATAGCTCGATGCCGCCTTGCCCGCGAACAGCTTGACGCGCGGCGTCCAGTCGCGCTCCGGATGGCTGCGGATCTGGTCGTAGAGCGCGACCGTTTCGACGAGCCCGAGCAGCTGGCGCTTGTATTCGTGGATGCGCTTGATCTGGACGTCGAAGATCGCGTCCGGATCGAGGCCCAAGCCCATGCTTTCCTTGATGAACGAAGAGAGCGCCACCTTGTTCGAACGCTTCACCGCGGCGAAACGCTCCCGGAACGATGCATCATCTGCAAAAGGGACGAGCGCGGTCAGCGCACCGGCGTCGTCGCGGAAGCCCTCGCCGATCGTCTCGGCGAGCAGCGCGGTCAGGCCGGGATTGCATTGCTGCAGCCAACGGCGCGGGGTGATGCCGTTGGTCTTGTTGTTGATCCGGTCGGGGTAGAGCCGGTGGAGGTCAGCGAAGACCGTCTTCTTCATCAGATCGGTGTGCAGCGCGGCGACACCGTTGACGCTGTGGCTGCCGGCAAAGGCGAGGTTGGCCATCCGCACGCGCCGCTCGCCGCCCTCGTCGATCAGGCTGATCGCGGCGATCGCGCGGCCGTCGATCCCCTCGACCTTTGCCGCCTCGCGCAGCAGCTTGGCGTTAATCGCATAGACGATCTGCATGTGCCGCGGCAGCAACCGTTCGAACAAGGGCAACGGCCAGCTTTCGAGCGCCTCGGGCAGCAGCGTATGGTTGGTGTAGCCGAAGGTCGCGCGGGTGATGTCCCACGCCCGGTCGAACGGCAGCTCGTGGAAGTCGGTCAGCAGCCGCATCAGCTCGGCGACGGCGACCGCCGGGTGCGTGTCGTTGAGCTGGATCGCGGCCTTGTCGGCGAGCGTCGTGATGTCGCCGAAATACTGGATGTGGCGGCGGACGATGTCCTGAATGGACGCCGACGAGAAGAAGAACTCCTGTCGCAGCCGCAATTCCTGGCCTGCGGGCGTGCTGTCGTTGGGGTAGAGGACGCGCGTGAGCGTCTCGGCGCGCAACTGCCCGGCGAGTGCGCCCTGGAAGTCGCCGGCGTTGAACTGGTCGAGCTTGATCGGATCGAAGGCGCGCGCGTTCCACAGTCGCAGCGTGTTCACCCGCTTGCCGCGCCAGCCGACCATCGGCGTGTCGAAGGCGACCGCCTCCACCGCCTCGGCCGGCGACCAGTGGCTGCGACCGTCGGCGAGCGCGGTCACTTCGCCACCGAAGCCGACGAAATAGGCGCTCTCGCGCCGCTCGAACTCCCAGGGATTGCCGTGCGCGAGCCAGGTTTCCGGCAGTTCGACCTGCCAGCCGTCGTCGAGCCGCTGGCGGAACATGCCGTTCACGTAACGGATGCCATAGCCGTAGGCGGGCAGGTCGAGGCTGGCGAGGCTCTCCATGAAGCAGGCGGCGAGCCGGCCGAGCCCGCCGTTCCCGAGCGCCGCGTCGGGCTCGATCTCCTCGATCGCGGCGAGATCGACCCCCAGCGTCGCGAGCGCTTCGGCGACCTCGTCGTTGTGGCGAAGGTTGGACAAAGCGTCGCGCAGCAGCCGTCCGATGAGGAATTCGAGGCTGAGATAATAGACCCGCTTCGCGCCCGCCGCATGCGCCGCCTTTGTCGACTGCATCCAGCGTTCGATGATCTCGTTGCGCAGCGTGAAGATCGTCGCTGCGAGCCAGTCGTGCGGGCGGGCCGCCTGCGCGTCCTTGCCGATCCGGTGGACCAGGGTGTCGACGATGGTGGCGGCAAGCGCGTTGGTCTGGGCGGGAGCGTGGCTGTCGGTCACGGACTGTCCTGGGGAAGGGAGCGGGGAGGGGTGCAGTTAACTGCGCTCGGCTGACTTTGTCACTCGGTCAAATGGCCGATCCGGCATCAGATCATGCCGTAGAGCAGGGTCAGGTTGAGCCCGATGATGACGCCGGCGATGATCCAGGCGAGCGTGCGCAGCCACAGCGGGCTGACGAACCGGCCCATCACGCTGCTGCGCCCGGTGAACAGCACCAGCGGTACGACCGCAAAGGGAAGCTGCAGGCTGAGCACCACCTGGCTCAGCACCAGAAGCTGTGTGGCACCGCTGTCGCCCGAGGCGCCGACGACGATCACCGCCGGCACGATCGCAAGCAGGCGCGTGACCAGCCGCCTGAGCCATACCGGCAGGCGCAGGTTGAGGAACCCCTCCATCACGATCTGTCCGGCGAGCGTGCCGGTGACGGTGGAGTTCTGGCCCGAGGCGAGCAGCGCCACGCCGAAGACGATGCTGGCGGCGCCGACGCCCATCATCGGCGCGAGCAGGCGATAGGCTTCGTCGATCTCCGCCACTTCGGTGCGGCCGGCAGTATGGAAGACGGCGGCGGCGACGACGAGGATCGCGGCGTTGATGAAGAAGGCGAGGCCGAGCGCGATCGTGCTGTCGAGCGTCGCGAGCTTCGCCGCCTCCGCCTTGCCCGCGTCGGTGGGTTCGAAGGCGCGGGTCTGGACGATCGAGGAGTGCAGGTAGAGATTGTGCGGCATCACCGTCGCGCCGAGGATGCCGATCGCGAGGTAGAGCTTGGCGGGATCCGTGACGATGCCGGGCGAGGGGACGAGGCCGCCAAGCACCGCGCCCATATCGGGCCTCGCATGGAACAGTTCGAACGCGAAGCAGCCGGCGATGATGAGCAGCAGCGCGACGATGAACGCCTCGATCTTGCGGAAGCCGTAGCGTTGCAGCGCGAGGATCAGGAACACGTCGAGCGCGGTGACCAGTACGCCCCAGATGAGCGGCAGGCCGAACAGCAATTTGAGCGCGATCGCGGTGCCGAGCACCTCGGCCAGGTCGCACGCGATGATCGCGATCTCGGCCAGCGCCCAGAGCGCGAAGGCGACCGGGCGACTATAATAGGCGCGGCACGCCTGCGCGAGGTCGAGCCCGGCGGCGACCCCCAGCCGCGCCGACAGCGCCTGGAGCACGATTGCCATCAGGTTGGACAGCAGGATGACCGACAGCAAAGTATAGCCGAACGCCGAGCCCCCGGCGATGTCGGTCGCCCAGTTGCCGGGGTCCATATAGCCGACCGCGACGAGGAAGCCCGGCCCCATAAAGGCGCCGAGCCGCCGCCAGCGCGATCCCCCTTGCGGCAACGCCACGCTGCGATGACTTCCGATCAGGGAAACGGCGGGCGTGGCGGCGGGGGCTGTCATCGCCCGCGTCTGTGGGGCAAGCGGACGGGGCGGGCAAGTCGCTAGACCGTACGCTGGATCAAGGACCTGTGCGTCAGACCGGCGCGGCGGCCTTCGGCGGCGTGTCCGGCCCGGCGCCATAGTGATGCCAGGTGAAGATCGCGAGGGCGCCGCGGTGGGGACGCCACGCCTCGGCGAGCGTGCGCGTCAGCTTCTCGGACGGGCGCTGGTCGTGGCCGAGCAGTCGCCCGACCTCGATCTGCACGGCGAGATCGCCCGCGGGCCAGATATCCGCGCGGCCTTCGGCGAACAGCAGGTAGATTTCCGCCGACCAGCGACCGATCCCCTTGACGCGTACCAGCTGCGCGATCGCCTCTTCGTCGTCGGCAGGCAGGTTGTCGAGGTCGAGCCGGCCGCTCACCACCTCTTCGGCGAGGCTGCGCGCATAGCTCGCCTTCTGACGCGACAGGCCGGCGGCGCGCAGCGTTTCGTCGCTCGCGGCGAGGATGGTGCGCGGGTCGGTCGGGTCGCCGACCAGCGCCTCGAGCTTGCGATAGACCGCGGCGGCGGAGGCGACGCTCACCTGCTGACCCAGGATCGTGCGGATCAGCGTCGCATAGCCGCGCTCGCGGATGCGCGGCGGCGGATAGCCGACCCGGGCGAGGCCGGCGGCGAACGCGGGCTCGATCCCCGCGAGCGCGTCCATCGCGGCGCGAATCTGCTCGGCACTCAGGCCCATGCTTGATCCCGGCCCGACGGCGCGGCATGGCGCGGGGCAACTTCAGCGGAGAATATCATGCCCAAGCTTATCGTCGTGACGCGCGAGGGGGAAGAACGCGAAATCGACGGCGAGGCCGGCCTGTCGGTCATGGAGGTGATCCGCGATGCGGGCATCGACGAACTGCTGGCACTGTGCGGCGGCTGCTGCAGCTGCGCGACCTGCCACGTCCACGTCGACCCGGCGTTCGCGGACGCGCTGCCGGCGATGGGGCCGGACGAGGACGACCTGCTCGATTCGAGCGACGAGCGCAACGTCACCTCGCGCTTGTCGTGCCAGCTGCCGTTCACCGACGCGCTCGACGGGCTGAAGGTGACGATCGCCGGCGAGGATTGAGGGGCGGCATCGAGGGGCGGCGGTCGGGATAGCCGCCGTCGCTTACTCCCCGGCATCCCGGCGAAAGCCGGGACCCATGGAGACGATCGGCGCGGGGTGTATCCTGCCATCACCCGATCGAGGCCATGGGTCCCGTCTTCCGCGGGGATGACTTGGGGGCGAGTAAGCGTCTCGCGATCCAGGCCTACCGCGCCGCCACCGCATACAGCGCGATCGCGGCGGCGTTGGAGACGTTGAGGCTCTCCACCTTGTCGCTGATCGGCAGCTTGGCGAGCTCGTCGCAATGCGCCTCGGTATTCTGGCGCATGCCTTCGCCCTCGGCACCCAGGACGATGCAGATGCGCTGCTGGCCCATCGCCTGCGCGAGCGTCTGGTCGGCGTGGCCGGTAAGCCCGATGCGCCAGAAGCCCGCTTCGGCGATCTCCTCGAGCGCACGGGCGAGGTTGACCACGCGGCACCACGGCACCGTCTCCAGCGCGCCCGACGCCGACCGTGCGACCGTGCCGCTCTCGGGCGGCGCATGCCGGTCCTGCGTGACGATCCCGAGCGCGTCGAACGCGGCAGCCGAACGCAGGATCGCGCCGACGTTGTGCGGATCGGTGACCTGGTCGAGCACGATCAGCGGCCGCCGGTCGTCCTTGCCCTCCATCAGCAGGTCGGCGAGCCACATCTCCTCCAGCGGCTCGACCTCGGCGACGAGCCCCTGGTGCGGCGCGTCCGAGGGGACGAGCCGGCCGAGATCGGCGACGTCGGCATAGACCACCGGCATCTGCGGCGGCAGGTCGAGAGAGGCGAGCGCCTCGCGCGTCCCCCAGATCTTGCGCACCGTGCGATTCGGATTGGCGAGCGCCGCCGTCACGGGATGGCGGCCCCAGAATTTGGGTCGGTTGGCGGTGCCCGTCGACGGGCGATGGCCACGGCGCGCCATCAGCGCACGCTCGCGATGCGGAAGGGATCAATCGTCATCTTGGTCGCCATAGGCAAAGGGGTCAGTGACCACCGGCTGCGTCGGCAGCGGCGGTCGGGGCAGCGCCTTGTCGGCGTTGGCGGCGGAAAGGAGCACGGAGGCGAGCACGATCGAACCCTGGCGCAGGTCCTCCGCCTTCAGATGGTCGAAGGTGTCGACCGAGCTGTGGTGGACGCGGCTGCCATAGTCGAGCGGATCCTGGATGAACTGGAAGCCCGGAATGCCGACCTGCTGCAACAGCACGTGGTCGGTGCCGCCGGTCTGCCGCGCGACGACGTTGCCCGCGCCCATCGAGGCGAGCGGCGCCAGCCATTCGCGGAAGATCGGCACCACCGCCGGATTGTTCTCGGCATAGAGGCCGCGCAACTTGCCTGAGCCATTGTCGATGTTGAAATAAGCGGCCAGCTCGCCATGGCCGGGCAGCGGCACGATCGGCCAGCGATCGGAGAAGCCGTAATTGGCCGCGGTCCCCGTCTCCGCCTGCTGCGCCGGCGTGCCGCGACGGGCGAGGTGCGCGCGGGTGTAGGCGAGGCTGCCGAGCAGGCCTTCCTCCTCCGCACCCCACAATACGAAGCGGATCGTGCGCTTGGGCCGGATGCCGCTGGCGGCGAGGATGCGTGCTGCCTCCATCACCTCGGCGGAGCCGGCGCCATTGTCGGCGGCGCCGTCGCCCGCGACCCAGCTGTCGAGATGCGCGCCGGCCATGACATAGCCCGCCTTGGGATCGGTGCCGGGAATTTCGGCGATGACGTTGTAGGCGTTGACGTCGCTATCGTCGAAGCGGACGTCGCTGGTGATCTCCAGCGTCGGTGCCGGACCCATCTTGGCGAGGCGGGCGAGGCGCAGGTAATCCTCCTGCGCGATCTGTACTGCGGGCAGCGTCGCGGTCTCGCCGACGCCGAACAGATAGCCTTCGCCATGCACCAGCTTGCCGTCGCGATACGACATGGTCGCCATCGCCACCGCGCCTTCGCTCTTCAGGAACGCGTCGAGCTTGCGGGTATAGGCGAGCCGCTTGAGGCGGCGGTTGGCCGTGGCGGGATCGTATTCGGGTTGCTGGAACTGATCGAGCTTGCCGATCTCCTCGGCGGTCAGGCGGCGGAAGTCGGGATCGGTCGGGTCCTTGGCGGCGCGCGGCAGCGTGACCATCACGATCTTGCCGCGCAGCTGGCCGCGGTACTTGGCGAAATCCCGCTCGCGGGCGATCGGCGCGACGATGACGGGCGCGGTGATCGTGCCGCCGGTGCCGGGCGTCCACGCGATGGGGATCGCGGTCAGCTGCACGCTCCGCGGGCTTACCATCCGCACGCTCGCCCGCTCGATCGACCAGCCACGACCGAAGGCGAAGCCCTCCTTGCGGACGTTCCTGAGGCCCCATTTGCGGAACTGCTCCTGCGTCCACGCCTCCGCGGCGCGCGCGCCCGGCGAGTTGGCGAGGCGCGGGCCGATCACGTCGGTGAGATATTGCGCGGTCTCGACGACCTGGCTGTGGTTGGTGCCCTGATCGATGATCGTGTTGAGCGCGGTCCGGTCCTGCGCCGCCGCGGGGGCGGCGAACGCGAGCGCGGCGGTGGCGAGCAGCAGATGGCGCATGGTTTCCCCCTGGTGACCTTTGCCCGCCTGCTAGGCGGCGGCCGGCTTTCGCGCAAGCCGATGCGCGCAAGCGTGAAACCGGCGTTGACAGCCGCGTTTCGCTTCGCCAATAGGCCGCCTCGCTTCGGCGAAGCTCCCATCTGGACAGGTGGCCGAGTGGTTAAAGGCAGCAGACTGTAAATCTGCCCGTGCAAGCGTACGCTGGTTCGAATCCAGCCCTGTCCACCACCCTCCCAATACGCGGGGGTAGAGCGCCCGCGGGGCCACGATCATTCGTTGCAGCCTTTGCGGTCACGCTGCGGTTCCGGCGTCGACCAGCTTTATCTATTTGAATCTGCACCCGTAACGATGGGAACGGGGTGCAGTCTGTGCGGTTGGGCAAGTCTTCCGAAGGGAGACGAGAATGACCGATCAACGCGATGACGCGCCCGCCTCCACCTCCAAACGCGGCGATGCTGCTGAGACGACCACCGCCGGCCTGATCGAGGGGCAGGGCTCCTCGGTCGTGGGTCGCTCGGTGACGATCAATCGCCCGGTGAGCGAGCTCTATGCCTTCTTCCGCGACTTCAAGAATCTGCCGCGCTTCATGGAAAACGTGGTGTCGATCGATGTGCGCGACGACAAGCTGTCGCATTGGGTGGTGAAGGCGCCCGCCGGCGCGACCGTCGCGTGGGATGCACGGGTGACGCAGGAGGAGAAGGACCGCTTCATCGCCTGGACCTCCGAACCCGGCGCCGACGTTCCCAATTCCGGTCGCGTCGAATTCCGCGACGCGGGCGAGCGCGGCACGGTGGTCACCGCGACGATCGCCTATGATCCGCCGGGCGGCGTGATCGGGAAGATGATCGCCAAGCTGTTCCAGCGCGAACCCGCG
>JBKBTU010000098.1:0-692 GCA_046290715.1 Sphingomonas sp.
GGGTCCAGATAGATGAGGTCAATGCTGGAGTCCGCGATGTGCTTGCGCAGAACGCCAAGATTGTCGCCGTAATATAAGTGATTGGCAGGTCTATTGTGCATCGGCGTATATTGCCGTGTTTCGACGATGCCTCCCTTTTCATCCGCTCCGGATTGGAGCAGATCGCGCTGAAGGTTCGCGTCCTGTACCGACTGCCCTATCCGTTTCGGACCATTCGTACTGCGCCGACTCAGGGCCTATCGATTTTCAACTACCCGAAATTTTACCCGTCACCCCGGACTTGGTCCCGGGTCCCGTTCTACAACGGCCAGAGAAGAAGCGGGACGCCGGCTCTGCGGCCGGGGTGACGGGACGGAGGCCGGTTCGTGGAGAGGGGACCCGCTTGCAGGCTCTGACCGTCAATCGGCCGTAGTATCCGCCGCCCCACGCGCCCCTTACGCCGGATTGTATTTCGCCAGAAACGCCCCCATCGCCTTCAGGAACTCCAGCCGGTCTTCGGCACGGGTGAAATGGTGGTCGCCGAGCGGCTGCTCGATGTACTGATAGGTCTTGCCTGCCGTCTTCAGCGCGTCGGCCATCTGCCGGGACTGGCGGACGGGGACGCGCTTGTCGGCCTTGCCGTGCAGCAGCAGCACCGGGATCGTCACCTGCTCCGCGCCGAAGCGGGGTGAGACCGCGCGCAGATCGGGGCT
>JBKBTU010000098.1:702-9177 GCA_046290715.1 Sphingomonas sp.
GGAGATGGCGCATCGGTAGAGCGCGCCGTCGCGCTCGGCGGCGCGCAGCGCGGCATAGCCGCCGTAGGAGGCGCCGGCGATGCAGACGCGCTTGGGATCGGCGATCCCCTCCTTGCCGAGGAAGGCGATGGCGTCGTTGAGGTCGTCCTGCATCTTGAGGCCCCACTCGCCCTCGCCGAGCTTGACGAAGGCGGTGCCGTAGCCGGACGAGCCGCGATAATTGGGCTGGATCACCGCATAGCCGATCTCGGCGAGATACTGGACCCACCAGTCCCAGCCTTCGCTGTCGCGCGCGATCGGGCCGCCGTGCGGCAGGACCACGAGCGGCAGGTTCTTGGCGGTGCGGTGGCGCGGCAGCGTCAGGATCGCCTCGATCGGGGTGCCGTCGCGTGCGGTGTAATGCACCGTCTTGACCGGCGACAGGGTGCGGCCGGCGAGCGCCTGGTTCTGGTAGGCATAACGCTGCATGCGACCAGAGGCGACGTCCCAGAAATAAAGGGTGCCGGCCTGCGACGCGCTGCCGACCTCCACCAACATGCGGTTGCCATCGGCGCTGCGCGAGAGGATGCGCGCGCGGCGGTTGCCCACCGCCTTGTCCGCGTCCGCCTGCAGCTTCTGCATGGCGGGGTCGAGCCAGGCGACATGGTCGAAGGTATCGGTGACGCTGACGCCCTGCACGTCGGTGCCGGCGCCGTTCTCGACCACGCCGTCGATGTCGTAGCTGTCGAGAGCATAGACCTTCTTGCCGAGCTTCAGGTCGGGCAGCGACACTTCGTAAAGGGCGTTGCGCCCTTCGCCGTCGTCGATCGCGAGGGCGGTGCCGTCGGCGCGGAACGTGGTGGGGACGATGAAGCCGGTGGCCGCCTTGGGATCGTTGCGGTCGATCGTGCGGAAGGACTCGGCATTACTGGCGCGGTAGAGCAGCGCGCCGCGGCCGCTCGCATCGTCGTAGCGCACCCCCATGCGCACCGTACCGGCACCATCGACGTACCAGTCCCAGACGTTGGTCTGGCTGGCGGCGATGCGGCGGGTCTTGCCGGTCGACAGGTCTGCCTCCCAGACCGAGGGTAGACGTCCTCCAGATGGTCGATGCCGGTCTGGCGGGCGAAGACGACGCGCGGGCTGCCGTCGCGCGCCGTCCAGAGCAGGGTGTCCGCGCGAAAGCCGGATTGCGCCCAGTCGACCGGCTTGATCGCGCGCATGTCGGCACGGATGCCGAGCATGCGCGTCATATAGACGTCCTCGCCCTCGAAGGGGACCTGGCGACCGATGCCCGCAGCGAGCCAGTCGTTGCCGACCCAGCGCCACCAGTTGACGTCCATGTCGGGGCCGACCTTGGCGGCGGCCGGTGGCGTGTCGTCGAACAGCGAGACGACGACGAAGTTCTGGACGCCGTTGATCGCCATCTTGCCCGCGATGCGCGTGCCATCGGGCGACAGGCTAGGCGATTCGAGGCGGGGCAGTTCGGCGAACGCCTCGACCGGGACGACCGCCTTGGGGTCGACGGGCGTCGGGCTTGGGGTTTGGGCGAGCACGGGCGCGCTCGCGGCAACAAGTGCGGCAACCAGCAGCGCACGACGACGGATCATGACAGGCTCTCCCCCCGGCCTTCCCCAAGGCCGCTGGTGAGAGGTTAGCGTGTCTGTCGGATGCCGCAAGGGCGGTAGGTCCCGGCGGCGGGAGCGTCACGGGGATGAACCCCGTGACGTCGGACGGATCGGGCGGAGGGTCCTCCGCCCGTCCGCCGGCCGGTCGCGCTTGCCGAGGCCCTGCCTCAGCCTCCGTTGCCGGCGGCGAGTGCCGCCAGTAACAGGAGCGCGACGATATTCGTGATCTTGATCATCGGGTTGACCGCGGGTCCTGCGGTGTCCTTGTAGGGATCGCCGACGGTGTCGCCGGTGACCGCGGCCTTGTGTGCCTCCGACCCCTTGCCGCCGTAATTGCCGTCCTCGATGTACTTCTTGGCATTGTCCCAGGCGCCGCCGCCGCTGGTCATCGACAGGGCGACGAACAGGCCGGAGACGATGACGCCGAGCAGCATCGCGCCGAGCGCCGCGAAGCCCTGCGCCTGGCCCGCCACCCAGCGGATCACGAAGTAGAGCGCGATCGGCGAGAGGACGGGGAGCAGCGAGGGGACGATCATCTCCTTGATCGCGGCGCGGGTGACGAGGTCGACGGTGCGGCCGTAATTGGGCCGGCTGGTGCCTTCCATGATGCCGGGATTGTCGCGAAACTGGCCGCGCACCTCCTCGACGACGCTGCCGGCCGCGCGGCCCACCGCGGTCATGCCGAACGCGCCGAACAGATAGGGGAGCAGCGCGCCGAGCAGCAGCCCGACGATGACGTAGGGGTTGGACAGGCTGAAATCGACGGTGACGTCGGGGAAGTAGGTCTGGAGGTCGGTGGTGTACGCGCCGAACAGCACCAGCGCGGCGAGCCCCGCCGAGCCGATCGCATAGCCCTTGGTCACCGCCTTGGTGGTGTTGCCGACCGCATCGAGCGCGTCGGTACGGGTGCGCACGTCGTCGGGCAGATGCGCCATCTCGGCGATGCCGCCGGCATTGTCGGTGACCGGGCCGTAGGCGTCCAGCGCGACGACCATGCCGGCGAGCGCGAGCATGCTGGTCGCGGCGAAGGCGATGCCGATGATGCCGGCGAGCTGGTAGGTGGCGATCACCGCGACGACGATGACCAGCGTGGGGAGCGCGGTCGCCTCGAGGCTGATCGCGAGGCCCTGGATGACGTTGGTGCCGTGGCCGGTCTGGCTGGCGGCGGCGATCGACTTCACCGGGCGATAGTTGGTGCCGGTGTAATATTCGGTGATCCAGACGATGAGGCCGGTGACCGCGAGGCCGATCACCATGCACCAGAACAGGTCCATACCGGTGAAGCTGGCGAGGGCGCCCGCCGCGGCGCGTGGGCCGTCGAAGCCGGTGGTGAGGTCGTCGGACACCGCGTCGAGGAAGCCGGCACTGCCGATCGTCCGGCCGAGGTCGCCGAGCACGGTCCGCATCGCGACGTAGATGGCGGGGATCGACAGCAATGCCGAGGTCCAGAAGCCCTTGTAGAGCGCGCCCATGATCGTGCCCTTGCCGAGGCGGACCATGTAGGTGCCGATGATCGAGGTGACGATGCATACGCCGCCGACGATCAGCGGCAGGCTCATCAGCCGCATCAGCTCCGCGGCATCGGCGCGGATGAGCAGCGCGATCGAGATCATCGTGACGCCGAGGGTGACGACGTAGGTCTCGAACAGGTCGGCGGCCATGCCCGCGCAATCGCCGACATTGTCGCCGACGTTGTCGGCGATCACCGCCGGGTTGCGGGGGTCGTCTTCGGGAATGCCAGCCTCGACCTTGCCGACGAGGTCGGCGCCGACGTCGGCCGCCTTGGTGAAGATGCCGCCGCCGAGCCGCGCGAAGATCGAGATCAGCGAGGCGCCGAAGGCGAGCGCGGTCAGCGCCTCGACGATGATCCGGTCGTTGGGGGCATGGCCGGCGGGGCCGGTCAGGTACCAGAAGAAGGTGCTGATCGCGAGCAGGCCGAGCCCCGCCACCAGCATGCCGGTGACCGCGCCCGAGCGGAACGCCATGGTGAGGCCGCCCTGCAGCGAGCTGCGCGCAGCCTCGGCGGTGCGGACGTTGGCGCGCACCGAGATGTTCATGCCGACATAGCCCGCGACCCCCGACAGCACCGCGCCGATCAGGAAGCCGACGGTGGAGATGAGCCCGAGCGTGACGAACAGGACGACCGCGACGATCACCCCGACGATGGCGATGGTGGTATATTGCCGGCCGAGATAGGCCTTGGCGCCTTCCTGGATGGCGGCGGCGATATCCTGCATCCGGGCGTCGCCGGGCGAGGCTTTGAGCACCTGGCGGCTGGTGACGAAGCCATAGACCACGGCGATGACGCCGCAGAGGATGGCGATGGTGACCGTGGTCATTCGCGCATGTCCTTCTCCTGTTGGCCACGGACCGATGTGTTCCCGGTTCCGCTCGGCTGGAGCGAGGCTATGGCGCGCGCGCGGGGAGTGCAAGCGATTGAGGTTAGCGGGGATGATGCTCCCTGTGGAACGGGCCGCCTCAATGCTCGAACCCGAGCGCCTCCGGCAGGGAGACGTCCGCATCGCCGTCGTGCACGCGCAGGCCGCTGCCGCGCGCGAAGCGGCCGAGGCGGGTCGCGGGGACGGGGGGGACGACGTTGGCGGGCATCGCGAACAGCAGTTCGTAGTCGTCGCCCGCGGTCGCCGCGGCGAGGCGGGCGGCGCGGGTCTCGCCCGCATGGGCGCGATAGGCGGGGGAGAGCGGCACCGCGGCGAGGTCGAGGACGACGGCGAGGCCGCTCGCCTCGGCCATGCGCGCGGCGTCGATCAGCAGGCCGTCGCTGACGTCCATCATCGCATGCGCGAGGCGGCCGAGCAGGCGCCCCTCGGCGAGGCGCGGGGTCGGGCGGCGGTAGCGCGCGACGAGTTCGGCGGGACCCTCCGCACCGCGTGCGATGGCGAGGCCGGCGCCGGCATCGCCGATCGTCCCGGTCACCCAGAGCGCGTCATTCTCACCGGCGCCGCCGCGCGGGGGGGCGGGCGTGTCGCAGCCGAAGGCGGTGACGGTGAGGACGCGCGGGGCGCCCGCGGGCAGGCGCACGGTGTCGCCGCCGAGCAGCGCGGTGCCGCAGGCGGCGAGCACCTCGGCGAGGCCGGCCAGGAACGCGCGGTCCCAGGCGTCGTCGGACAGCGGATAGTTGAGCAGGAGGCCGTCGGGCTTGGCGCCCTTGCCGGCGATGTCGGAGAGGTTGGTCGCGACGAGCTTCCACGCGACGTCCTGCGGCGTGTCGTCGGACAGGAAGTGCACGCCCTCGACCAGCGTGTCGGTGGTGACGACGAGGGGGGCATGGACCAGCCGGGCGGTATCGTCGCGCAGGCCCCGCGCTGCCGGATGGAGCGGCAGGGTGCGCAAGGCGGCGAGAAATTCGGCTTCGGTCATGCGGACGCGGAGGGTGACGGCATGCAGACGGTCCAGATCCTACACCGTCACACCGGCGCGAGGCCGTGATGACGGCAGATGAAGACGTTCCGGCGCAAAGGCGGCGTGGCGGTCAGCGCACGTCCTTGGCGATGCCGTCGAGCAGGCCGTTGACGAAGCCGGTCTCGCGCCGTTCGTAGAAGGCGTGGGCGACGTCGACATATTCGCTGATCGTCGCCGCCACCGGCACGTCCTTGCGCGCCATCAATTCGTAGGTGCCCGCGCGCAGGATCGCCTTCATCGGCTTGTCGAGGCGCGCCAGCGTCCAGCCGCTCGCCAGCTTCTTCTCGATCGCGAGGTCGATCTCGCCGGCACGCGCGGTGGCGCCGCTGACGAGGTCGTCGAAGAAATCCTGGTCGGCGTCGGCGTAGTCGGCATCCTCGATCGTCGCACCGAGGCGGTGGTTATGGAATTCGTGGAGCAGCGCGGGCACCGCGGTGCCCTCCATCTCATGCTGGTAGAGCGCCTGGACGGCGGCGAGGCGGGCGGCGGCGCGCGCCTGGGTACGGTTCGACTGTCGTGACATCGGCGCGGCATGTAATCGCGCGGCGGCCATTCGTCACCCCTTTGCGGGACGCGCGGGAGCGCGCGTCCCGGAGGGCGGTACCGGCCCGCTCACACTCCCTTGGGCGCCCATCACGATACCGTGTGGGTGGCCGGGAGGGGACGCGGGCCGGTACCCGCAAAAACCAGATCAGGGCATCAGCACGGTGTCGACCACGTGAATGACGCCGTTCGACTGCATCACGTCCTTGATCGTCACGTGGCTGGTGCCGCCCTTCGCATCGGTCAGCATGATCGTGTTGCCCATCCGCGACGCGGTCAGCGGTTCGCCCTGGACCGTGGTCAGCGTCGCCTTGCCGCCACCGGCCTTGATCGCGGCGAGCAGCTGCTTGGACGTCATCGTGCCGGCGACGACGTGATAGGTGAGGATATTGGTCAGCGTCGCCTTGTTTTCCGGCTTCACCAGCGTGTCGACGGTGCCGGCGGGCAGCTTCGCGAAGGCGGCGTTGGTCGGCGCGAAGACGGTGAACGGGCCGGGTCCGGACAGCGTGTCGACGAGGCCCGCCGCCTTTACCGCCGCGACGAGCGTCGTGTGATCCTTCGAATTCACGGCGTTTTCGACGATCGTCCTGGTCGGGTACATCGCCGCGCCCCCGACCATCGGGTTCTTGGCCGCCGACATGGCGGGACCGGCGGCGAGCAGCGCTGCCGCCGCGATCGCGCCGCGGAACTGAAGCTTGGTCATCCGTGCATCCTTCTCGTGTCGCAACCTTCGAGCGGCTGCGCGCGCAGATACGTCGCGCGGGCGCCGCGGGATGCGCGGCGACGACGATTTATGCCCCGATCGGCCGCATCGCCGTATGTCGGCAGGCGCCGGCAGGATGGGACCGGACCGGCAGCGCTTGCCATGCGTAGCGCAGGATGCCGGTCGCGCCGTTTGCGGCGGCGGCGGCCGGCGTCGCGCTGGCGGTGTTGCTGGCCGTGTGGCATTCGGCCGCGACGAAAACGGGTCAGCGTTTCGGATCAGGTACCGCCCGGATGGTTGCGCCCGGCGACCGGTAGTTGCTGCGGACCGCCTTCAGCGGTTCGATATCCGCGTCGAAGTACAACCCATAGAAAGCGCCATCGCGGCGCGTCACCACGCCCTGCGCCAGTAAGCCGTCTGCCATCAGGACGATCGGAATGCCGACGGTGAGCGATGCGATCGGGACCAGCGAGCGGATGCGCGCACCGCGGACCGAAATGTCGGTCACCTCCACATCCAGCAGGTGCCCAGCCTGCTGGATCCGCGCCGAGAATGACGTCGGGAACCGCTGGTGCGCCCTGTTTCCGATCAAACGTCTCTTACGCGCCAGGGGCATGCCGGGGTTCCTCCTTCTCAGGGGCGAACTGAACGCATGCAGGATAGTTCCATATTGGACTTAAGAGCGTGTAAAGGTTGACTCAGTGGTTCAGTCTCAACCGTAGCGCCACCGAGCGGGCGTGCGCCGGCAGCCCTTCGGCCTCCGCCAGCGCCACCGTCGCCGGGCCGAGTTCGGCGAGCGCGGTCTCGTCGAGGCCGAGGAAGCTCGTCCGCTTCATGAAGTCGAGCACGGACAGGCCGCTGGCGAAGCGGGCGCGGCGGCCGGTGGGGAGCACGTGGTTGGGGCCGGCGACGTAATCGCCGATCGCCTCGGGCGTGTGGCGGCCGAGAAAGACGCTGCCGGCGTGGCGCACGCGGTCGAACAGCGCCTGCGGATCGTCCACCGCGAGCTGCAGATGCTCGGGCGCGAGGCGATCGATCAGCGGGCAGGCGTCCTCCAGCCGCTCGACGACGACGATCGCGCCGTTGGCGTCCCAGGCGGCACGCGCGACCGCCGCGGTCGGCAGGATCGCGAGCTCGGCCTCCACCGCCGCGGCGACGCGAGTCGCGTATTCGGCATCGTCGGTGAACAGGATCGACTGTGTCGTGGTGTCGTGCTCGGCCTGGCTGAGCAGGTCGGCAGCGGTCCATTGCGGGTCGTTCCGCGCGTCGGCGACGACGACGATCTCGCTGGGGCCGGCGACCATGTCGATGCCGACGACGCCATAGACCTGGCGCTTTGCCTCCGCGACCCAGGCGTTGCCGGGGCCGGTGATCACGTCGACCGGGGCGATGCGGCCGGCGCCATAGGCGAGTGCGGCGATCGCCTGCGCGCCGCCGATCCGCCATACCTCGTCGACGCCGGCGAGATGCGCGGCGGCGAGGACGAGGGGGTTGATCTGCCCGTCCGGCGTCGGCGTCACCATCACCAGCCGCTCGACGCCGGCGACCTTGGCGGGGATCGCGTTCATCAGCAGCGACGAGGGGTAGGCGGCGCGGCCGCCCGGCACGTAGAGGCCGGCGGCGTCGACCGGCCGCCAGCGCGCGCCGAGGCGGACGCCGGCAGCATCGGTGTAATCGGCGTCGGCGGGGCGCTGGCGCTCGTGATAGGCGCGGATGCGCGCGGCGGCGAGATCGAGCGCGGTGCGCAGGCCGGGCTCCAGCGCCTCATAGGCGGCGGCGCAGGCGGCGGGTTCGATCCGCCAACCGGTCTCCGACAG
Organism: Sphingomonas sp.; assembly: GCA_046290715.1. Classification (GTDB taxonomy): domain Bacteria; phylum Pseudomonadota; class Alphaproteobacteria; order Sphingomonadales; family Sphingomonadaceae; genus Sphingomonas. Next base: position 8,793 of record JBKBTU010000098.1, read on the forward strand.
GTCGTGGCGGTCGAGCTTGCGGGTGAAGGCGGCGACCGCGGCCTCGCCGTCGTCGCGGACGGCGCGGATGATCGTCGCGACGTCGCGCGTCACGTCGCTCGAGGCTTCGCGGCGGGCGTCGACCAGCGCGGCGAAGGCGTCGGCAAAGCCGGCGTCGCTGGTGTCGAGGCGGATCACTTGCTCCCCTCCCCTGCAGGGGAGGGGCTTACGGCCCGCCGGAACGCCTCGACCAGCGGCACGACCTCGGGCCGCGTCTTCATCGCGGCGCGGTTGACGATCAGGCGGCTGGTCACCTCGGCGATCACCTCGACCTCGACGAGGCCGTTTTCCTTCAGCGTCTTGCCCGAGGACACGAGGTCGACGATGCGCGGCGCGAGGCCCAGCG
>JBKBTU010000099.1:0-8972 GCA_046290715.1 Sphingomonas sp.
GCTGTCGGTCAGCCCGACGCCGCGTTCGAAGGTGCGCACGAACAGATCGGGCCCGCGCACCTCGACGAACGACACGTTGGCGCGGTTGGGCAGCCAGGCCGGCGCTGCCTCGCACCGCTCGCCGATCGCGACCAGTTCCGCCTCGTCGACCGCATCGACGAAGGCGACGAGGTGCGGGTTGGGCATCGCGACCGCGGTGAAGCGCCGCGCTGATCCGAGCGGCGGCACCACGGCATCGACGATCCGCGCCAGCCCCGCATCGAGCGGCCAGGCGGCGACGTCCAGCCCCGCCGGCCCCGCCGTCTCGCGCACGGTATAGACGCCGGGCGCCAGCTCCGCATCGCGCACCACCTCGGCGGACGACGTCTTGAGGCCGACCTGCGCGCGCGAAATCCCCAGCGCCTCGAACCCCATCCGCGCGACGCAGCGCAGCCCGTTGAGACAGGTTTCCGCCTCGCTCCCGTCCGCATTGAACATCCGCATCGAAAACGCCGCGTTTTCAGACCCTTGCCCCAGCAGCAGCAGCCCGTCGCCGCCGACCGGACCGCGCCGGTCGGCGAGCGCCCGCGCGACGCTCGCCCATTGGGTATCGGCGAGGGTCAGGCTGCGGGCGTCGATCAGCGGAAAGTCGTTGCCCGAGCCATGGCATTTCACGAAGTCGAAGCGCACGTCACTCTTCCCGCCGACGGGCCATGGCCCGCTTATGTTCTCTTCTCGGCCGCGCCGATACACCCGGCGAGTACCTCACGGCAAACGATAATGATCGGCGAGCCGGTCGAGTGCCAGCGTCAGCACCAGCCGTCCGGCGCGCGCCGGCCAGCCGAGCTCCTTCTCCGCCGCCGGCAGCCCCTCGCCCGCGCAGATCACCCGCCAGCAGATATCGGCAAGCCCGCTCCCCGCCGCCGCCATCGCCCCATCGAACCGCCGCTTGGCGGCGATCTGCGCGCTCGCGGGATCGAGCCCGCCCGCCGCGCCGCCGTCGACCCGCGCCGACCAGCGCATCGTCACCCGCGGCCCCAGCGCCGCCGTCTCGTAATCGCCGCGCAGCCGCTCGCCCGCCTCGAATTGCCGCGCATCGACCAGTCCGCGCGCCTTGAGCCAGCCGAGCGGCGATTCGGCGACGTTCACCGTCACGCTCCGCCCCGCCCCAACCCGTCGCTCGACCAACTCCCGCATGCCCATCTCCCATCCGATTCGCGGGGAGGGCTTGCCATATCGTCACGACTGTAGGACAGCGCTTTAACCTAAAGGGTTAGGAGTCGGCGATGATTACCGCGATCCGCGAAGTCCGTAAGGCGAAGCGCATGACGCTCGACGACGTCGCCCGGCGCTGCTCGCCGCCGACGACCGCCCAGACGATCGGCCGGCTCGAGACCGGCACCCGCACCGTCTCGGTCGCCTGGCTCAACCGCATCGCCGCCGCGCTCGATGTTGCGCCCGCCGACCTCGTCACGCTGCCCGACCGCGCCGCGCTGCCCGTCGCCGCCACGCTCGACGCCGACGGCGCGCACGCCCCCCGCCAGCCGCTCACCCTGACACCGCCGCAGCCCGCGGCGGGGGGTGTCGCGATCGCGGTGACCGGCAGCGTCGGCGACTATCGCGCCGGCGACGCGATCTGGTGCGAGGTGCACGAACCCGACGCGCGCGCGATCAACAAGGACGTCCTCGTCCCCCTCCCCGCGGGCCGCGTCCTCTTCGCGCGGCTGCTCGGCATCGACGGCGCCGCGCTGCTGCTCCTCCCCCTCCCCCCCGGCGCCCGCGCCACCTCCATCCCCACCCCCGCCTGGCTCGGCGTGGCCACCCGGCTCGTCCGCTCTTTGTAAGAAGACGGATTCACGCGAAGCCGCGAAGCCGCGAGAAGATTTCGCCTGCCGCGCCTCCGCGCGAACCATCCTTCCTGCCCCCGCCCCCAGACTTTAGCCGCACCGCAACATCTGCTACAGGCGCCGCCATGCTCAACCTCAACGGCATCACCGTGCGCCTCGGCGGCCGCACGATCCTCGACGGCGCATCCGCGGCGCTGCCGCCGGGCAGCCGCGTCGGCCTGATCGGGCGCAACGGCGCGGGCAAGTCGACGCTCGTCCGCGTCATCGCCGGCATGCTCGAACCCGACGACGGCTCCGCCGACATGCCCAAGGGCGCGCGCCTCGGCTATATCGCGCAGGAGGCGCCCTCGGGCACCGCCACGCCGTTCGACACCGTCCTGGCCGCCGACACCGAGCGCGCCGCGCTGATGATCGAGTCCGAAACCTGCGAGGACCCCGATCGCCTCGGCGACGTCTACGAGCGGCTGATCGCGATCGACGCCTATACCGCGCCGATGCGCGCCGCGCAGATCCTCTTGGGCCTCGGCTTCGACGAGGAGATGCAGCAGCGCCCGCTCGACAGCTTCTCGGGCGGCTGGAAGATGCGCGTCGCGCTCGCCGCGCTCCTGTTCTCGCAGCCCGACCTGCTGCTGCTCGACGAGCCCAGCAACCACCTCGATCTCGAAGCGGTGATGTGGCTCGAGGATTTCCTCGTGAACTACAAGGCGACGATCGTCGTCGTCAGCCACGAACGCGATTTCCTCAACAACGTCGTCGACCACATCCTCCACCTGCAGAACGGCAAGATCACGCTCTACGCCGGCGGCTACGACAGCTTCGAGCGCCAGCGCGCCGAGCGCATGGCGCAGCTCGCCGCCGCCAAGGCCAACCAGGACGCGCAGCGCGCCAAGCTCCAGGATTACGTCGCGCGCAATTCGGCCCGCGCCTCCACCGCCAAGCAGGCGCAGAGCCGGCAGAAGATGCTGGCCAAGATGCAGCCGATCGCCGAACTCGCCAACGATCCGACGCTCTCGTTCGACTTTCCGGACCCCAGCGAGCTGCGCCCCCCGCTCATCACGCTCGACATGGCGAGCGTCGGCTATGCCGACACGCCGATTCTCAAGCGCCTCAACATGCGCCTCGACCCCGACGACCGCGTCGCGCTGCTGGGCCGCAACGGCAACGGCAAGACCACGCTCGCCCGCCTGCTCGCCGCGCAGCTCACCCCGATAGACGGCGAGATGAACGCCACCGGCAAGATGAAGGTGGGGTACTTCACCCAGTATCAGGTCGAGGAACTCGACGCCGACGACACGCCGCTGGAGCACATGACCCGCATCATGCGCGGCGCCAGCCCCGCCGCGGTGCGCGCGCAGCTCGGCCGCTTCGGCTTTTCGGGCGACAAGGCGGTGGGCAAGGTCGGCAAGATGTCGGGCGGCGAAAAGGCGCGCCTCGCGCTCGCGCTCATCACCCGCGACGCGCCGCACATGCTGATCCTCGACGAACCGACCAACCACCTCGACGTCGACGCGCGCGAGGCGCTGATCCAGGCGCTCAACGCCTATTCCGGCGCGGTCGTGCTGGTCAGCCACGATCGCCACATGCTGGAGATGACCGCCGACCGCCTCGTGCTGGTCGACGGCGGCACGGCGAAGGAATTCGACGGCAGCCTCGACGATTACATCGCCTTCGTCCTCGCCGGCGACAAGGCGCCCGAGGAGAAGGGCAAAAAGAAGGACAAGGGCAAGCCGATCGATCGCGACGCCGACAAGGCGCGCCGCAAGGCGATCCGTGACGCCGAGGCGGAGATCGCGACGCTCACCGCCGAACGCAACGCGCTCGACCGCGCGATGTTCGACCCCAAGACCGCCGAACCGCGCCTGGCCAAGCTCGCCATGGGCGAATTGATGAAGCGCCGCGCCGACGCGCAGGATCGGATCGACGTGCTCGAGGCGCAATGGCTCGAGGCGACCGAGGCTCTCGAAGCCGCCTGACGGTCGCCGTCCGGCGCAGGATGTCCGGTCATGCAACATAACGGTTGCAAGTTGGCCTGCCCGATAATAAGCAACCTTCCGGTTGCCTAGACCGCAACCGACCGGTTGCCATACCAGCAACCGGGCAGTTGCTAGACAACCGGAAGGTTGCCAATGTCCGAAGCTGCTTCTGCCCCCGCGTCAGCCGCCAAGCCGGTGCAGGCCGCCCGGCTGTTCGCGGTGCTCGCCGACGCGACGCGCCTGTCGCTGCTCGTGACGCTACGCAGCGGCACTCCCCGGCCGATCGCACGGCTGGCGGCACATGCCGGCATGACCCGCCAAGCCGTCACCAAACATCTGAACCTGCTCGAACAGGCAGGCCTTGTCGCGCGGACCAGCGTGGGCCGCGAAACCCACTATCGCTACCTACCGGACACGCTCGACGCGGCGCGGCACTATCTCGATGCGATCGCCGGCCGGTGGGACACCATGCCGGTACCGAAGGACCCCAGCGTACCAGATCGGTGAGCGGGTGCAAGCGCCTGGTCGATCCGACGCTTTTTGGTTTTGCCGATATGGTTAATCTCAGCCGAGGTGCCGCGCATCGGGATGGCAGCCGAACGCAGGCCGCCGTTCCGTTCAGCATCGTGCAAGCGGCCTTCGCGCAGCATCGCCGCGGCCGTGCGACCAAGGGCCGGCCCCAGCCAACGGACCCGCCGCCATGCCGATCGCTCTTGCCCTTGCCGCCGCTGCCGCCGTCGTCCCCGTGGCGGCATCGTCCGCCGCGCCGCGTGCCTCAGTCACGATCGACCTCACCCGTCCCTTCGAAACCCGCACGCCCTGGCGCCTGACCGCCACCCAAGGCGCCCCGATCCCCGATCCGATCCTGGGGGAAGGCAAGGCACCCGCCGTCGTCCGCCTCTGCCTCGGCCATCCGCAGGGCCGCGCCTGCCGGCCCGATCTGTCGCGGCTGCTCGTCCCGCCCGGGGGCGCTGACGCCTATGCCGAAGCTCACGAACTGCTCGATGCGCGGATCGTTCGTCCGCGCGCGCGGGCGCCGCTGCTGCTGCTCCGCGTCGGCAGCTTGCAGGGCGTCAACGGCGACCAGCGCATCGCCACAGCACTACTCGCCTATGATCGCGCGTCCGACCGCTTCGTCCCCGTCTTCATCAAACGGACGGGGCGGAACAACAATCAGGAGGTCCGCTATGTCGCCACCGGGCCTCTCGCGGGGAACGTCGTCTCGGCCGAACCGACCAGCGACGCTCCGTTCGCCTATTGGATCACCGTCAGCGCGCCCGCAGACGGCGCGCAGCCCTACCGACAGCTGCTGGGCTACCGCAGCGGCGTGCGCTACGGCGACGGCGACCCCCGCGCGGTGATCGACGCCGAAATGCCGGCGATCCTGCGTCGCCTGCACCGCCCCTGACGGACCCGACGCCGACAGCGCACCACCGGTGGCGGGCGACTCAGCCCTCGGCCGCATCCTCGCTCGCGGCATCCGCCGACGGCCGCTCGAACCAGGCCTCGACCTCGCCGGTCAGCTTGATCGTCAGCGGGCGGCCGTGGCGGTCGACCTTCTTGCCCAGCGCGACGCGGATCCAGCCGGCGGGGCGGTCGTATTCCTCGACGTCGCGGCGCTCGGCGCCCTTGAAGCGGATGCCGATGCCGCGCTCCAGCGCGGCCTGATCGAAATAGGGGCTCGACGGATCGGTCGACAGGCGATCGGGAGGAGTATCGGTCATCCCAGCGCGCTTAACCGCATCGCCGCACGCCCGCCACGAAAAAGCGGCGCGGACGCAAGTCCACGCCGCCTTCCCGACGAAACCGTGATGGGCTCAGTAGCCGTAGCCGTAACCGTAGCCATAGCCGTCGCCGTAGCGCGAGCCGTAGTCGTAGTAACGCTCGCGGACCACGACCCTGGGCGGCGGGGGCGGCGGCGCATAATAACGCTCGCGATAGACCACCCGCGGCGGCGGCGCATCGTAGTAATAGCCGCGGTCGTAATAACGGTTGCGGTTGTTGCTCGCGATGGCAGCACCGAGGCCGAGGCCGACAATCCCGCCGAGCAGCGCACCCGCCGCGACGTCGCCGCCGCCCCGGTGGCGATAGCCGTAGCCGCCCCAACGCTGCGCATCGGCCGGCGCCGCCGCGGTCAGTGCGGTGGCGGCAAGCGCGATCCCCAGACCTGCCTTCTTCATCAACGCATTCATGACGTCGAACTCCTCATCACAACGCCCGGGCAAAACGCGTGAAACTGCGAGCGTGTTGCATGCCGTCTACGCGAGTCGGCCTGAACCGACGCGGAATGCTGCGTTAATCCGGGGTTTAGCCCGCCGCCCGCCTTGGCCGAATGCTCGGTTCCCATCTGTCGGCAGCCGACACGGCAAGCGCCTCGCACCGGGTGCTCGCAACATGCGTTCACGAATCCGACACAATCCGGGCCTATCGCACCCGCGCGCCGGGGGGCGCTCATCACCGTCGCACGCCGGCACGCGCAAGGACAAGGGTCCGCGCGGGCCCGATGGCCGTCCCTCCCGTTCATCACAAAGGGGAATGACGTGACCACCCGCCTATTCAAGACCATGCTGCTGCTCGGCGTCGCCGCCGCCGCCGCGCCCGCCTTCGCCCAGACGGCGCCCGCGACCGATCCGGCCCCCGTCGCCGACGCGACGCCCGCCGCCGCAGCCGACCAGAGCGATAGCGGCGACCTCGGCGACATCGTCGTCACCGCCGAGCGCCGCTCGGAGAACCTGCAGCGCGTGCCGATCTCGGTCGCGGTGGTCGGTGGCGCCGACCTGCGCGCCTTCCAGACGGGCGGCGAGGATATCCTCGCGCTGTCGGGCCGCGTCCCCGGCCTCTATGCGGAAACGACGACCGGCCGCATCTTCCCGCGCTTCTACATCCGCGGTTTGGGCAACATAGATTTTTACCTCGGCGCCAGCCAACCGGTCTCGATCATCCAGGACGACGTCGTGCTCGAGCATGTCGTGCTCAAGTCGAACCCGGTCTACGACGTCAACCAGGTCGAGGTGCTGCGCGGCCCGCAGGGCTCGCTGTTCGGCCGCAACACCACCGCGGGCATCATCAAGTTCGACACGATCCGCCCCAGCCAGACCTGGCAGGGCCGCGTCTCCGCCTCGGCGGGCAGCCTCGGCACCTTCACCTATGACGCGGGCGTCGGCGGGCCGATCGTCCAGGACAAGGTCGCGGTCCGCCTGTCGGGGCTGATCCAGCATCGCAACGACTGGGTCGACAACAGCTTCGCCGGCGTCAGCGCCGACGGCACGCGCACCCCGCAAAAGGACGCGATGGGCGGCTTCACCGAAAAGGACGTGCGGTTGCAGGTCCTGCTGACGCCGACCGATGCCTTTTCGGTCAACGTCTCGGGCCATGCGCGCGGCTATCACGGCACCTCGACGATCTTCCACCGCGCCGCGCTGAAGAAGGGCTCGAACTCGGTCTCGGCCGAACCGCGCGACCGGATCGCGCTCGACGAGGGCAACGACAACCCGCAGGATTACGACACCTACGGCACCTCGGTGAACGGCGCCTACGACTTCGGTCCCGTCACGCTCACCTCGATCAGCGCGTACGAGACGACCTCGGGTTACAGCCGCGGCGATACCGACGGCGGTGCGGCGGCGAATTATCCGGTGAACGGCGTCGCCAACGGCTTCGGGGAGAGCCAGGGCAACGTCCGCGCGCTCGGCCAGTACACGCAGGAGGTCCGCCTCGCCTCGCAGGCCGCGCAGCGCTTCACCTGGCAGGTCGGCGGCTTCTACTTCCGCCAGAACGACACCACGGAATTCTACCAGCGCTCGTTCTTCCTCAACACCGCGGCGCGGAACCCGAACAACTGGGTCCGCCTGCGCGACATCAACACCAGCTGGGCGGCGTTCGGTCAGGCGAGCTTCAAGGTCACGCCGGACTTCACCATCACCGGCGGCGCGCGCTACACGCAGGACATCAAGCGTACCACGCTGGTGAAACCGGTGCTCAACGCCGCCGGCACGGCCAGCCTGTTCCCGGCGAACGCGCCGACGTCGGTGCGCCTCGCCGGCAAGGAGCCGAGCTGGGACGTCTCGGCGCTCTACGCGCTCGACGGCCAGAACAGCCTCTACGCCCGCGTCGCGCGCGGCTTCCGCGGCCCCACGATCCAGGGCCGCTCGGCGGTGTTCAACTCGCCGTTCACCACCGCGAACAGCGAGACGATCACCTCGTGGGAGGTGGGGTCGAAGGGGCTGTTCCTCGACGGCCGCCTGCGTCTCAATTCGTCGCTGTTCACCTATGTCGTCAACGACATCCAGCTGAACGGCAATGACGTGAACGGCAACGGCGTGCTCTTCAACGCCGACAAGGCGCGCGCGTACGGTGTCGAGATCGACGGCGAATTCCGCCCGGTCCCCAACCTGACGTTGACGCTGGGCGCGAGCGCGCTCGCCTCCAAGATCCGCGACAAGCGCGTCTATGCGCAGGTCTGCATCCTCAACGGTGTCGTCGTCTGCACCGTGCAGGATCCGACGATCAAGGTCGGCGCCAACACCTTCGCGCAGATCGACGGCAACCCGCTGCCCAACGCGCCCCGCTGGAACCTCGATGCGACCGCGCGCTACGACCTGCCGCTGGCGAACGGCGGCAAGCTGTTCGCCGCGACCGACTGGAACGTGCAGGGCTACACCAACTTCGTCCTCTATCGGACCAAGGAGTTCTACGCGAAGGGCAATTTCGAGGGCGGCCTGAAGATCGGCTACACCACCCCCGACGACAAGTACGAAGTCGCCGCCTTCGCCCGCAACATCACCAACGAAAAGAACCTGAAGGGCGTGATCGAAAACTACATGGCCGCGGTCTTCAACGAACCGAGAATTATCGGCGTCTCGGTCAGCGGTCGCTTCAAGTAAGCTTTTACTTGATTCGTACTTGGAGGGCGGCACCGCGAGGCGCCGCCCCTTTTTTTGCCCTGAAACTGGCCGTCGATCCTCCGCCACCCCGGACGTGTTCCGGGGTGACGGAGATGCGTGACAACGGTCGTCCCGAACGATGCACACGAAAAAGGGGCGCCCGGTTCCCCGGACGCCCCCTCATCAACCAACCGAAAAGCCTTACGCCGCCATCTTGGCCCGCGACGCCTTCTTGCGCTCGTGCGGATCGAGGTGGCGCTTGCGCAGGCGGATCGACTTGGGCGTCACCT
>JBKBTU010000009.1:0-14635 GCA_046290715.1 Sphingomonas sp.
CTGGCTGGTTCCTGCGCTGTCGCTCGGTGCGGCACGGGCGCCGCAGCGTGCCGGGGATCCGCCACCGTCGCCACCGCGGATCGCGCCCGGCGAGGCACAGATCGACGATACGCTCGACATCGCCGGTGACAGTATCGCCGGCGAGCAGGTCGACACGCGCATGGCGGTCGGCGTCACCGTCAACGGACGCGGTCCGTTTCGCTTCGTCGTCGACAGCGGCGCCGACCGCTCGGTGATCGGCGAGCGGCTCGCCCGTGCGCTGCGCCTGCCCGCGGGCGAGCCGGTGATGCTGCACGGCATGGCCGGGTCGAGCCGTCGCGACACGGTGCAGATCGCCCGGCTCGGCATCGGTGGCAGCGGGGTCGAGGACGTCGCCGCGCCGACGCTGCCCGAGGCATCGCTCGGCGCCCGCGGGCTGATCGGCATCGATGCGCTGCGCGGCCAGCGGCTGATGCTCGATTTCGAAGCGAAGGCGATCACCGTCGAGGATACGCGCCGACCGGTGCAGGCGCGCGCCGACGATGTCGTCGTCACCGCGCGTCGCCGCGGCGGCCAGCTGATCCTGACGCAGGCGCGCGCCGGCGGTGTCGGCATCCGCGCGGTGGTCGATACCGGATCGCAGCTCACCATCGGCAATCTGGCGCTGCGCGACGCGCTGTTCCGCCGCCGTACGCCGCCGCCGATGGAGCCTGCGACCTTGGTCAGCGTGACCGGCGAGACGATGGTGCTGCCGCTGGCGATCGTTCCCGAACTTCGCGTCGGCAGCATCACGATGCGCGACGTGCCGGTGGGATTCGCCGACCTGCCGCCGTTCGCGCTGTTCGGGCTCGCCGATACGCCGGCGATGATGCTCGGCACCGACCTGATGGGCAATTTTCGCCGGGTGTCGCTCGATTTCGGCGCGAAGAAGGTGCGCTTCCAGCTGTACCGGTGCCAGACCCAGACAACCCCGCAGGGCGGGTGGCGTTCGGTCCGGCTCGGCGATGGGCGGAACGACGACTGCGCGAGGACAGGGCGCGCGCGCTGACGCAGCTCCCGGAACCCTCGGCAGCGCCTGCCGTTGGGCAGGTCACAGCCACCAATCCGGGACAATTACGATGGATTACAAGAAGATCGGCTTCGGCCTCGGCGCCTTTGCGGCCGGTGCCGCAGCGTGGACCGCGGCGGCGGCCGCCTTCGGGCCCGATCCGCGCAAGGCGCGCAGTCGATCGGACGACGACGGAGTCGGCGCGGTCCCGGGCGACAGCACCACCAGCCCGATCGCGCCGCGGCCCGCGACGATGGCGGCAGCACCGGTCGGCATGGCCGAAACCGAGAAGCATTTCGAGGAGCGGCCCGGCAATCCCGCGGCGGAGCATGTGCCGACCGACCTGATGGGCGACGCGCATCCGGGCAACGACACCCGCGCGGTCGAGGCCTTCCGTCCCGATCCCACCGCCGTTCCGACCGATGCCGAACGGGAGGCGCTCCGCCCCGCCACCGGCCCCGCACCGACGCTCGTCGCCGATCGCGGCAGCGGTTTCAGCGAGGCAGCCGGCGCCGCCTGACCGCCCCGTTGACCATCGTCGTTTCCCTGGCGCAACCATTCGGCGGCGCGGGCATTCTCATCGATCACTGACATATATCAGGAGAGGATCGATGCGAGCACCCTTGATCGCCGCCGTGATGGCGGCGGCTACCTTGAGCGGTTGCGCCACCTATGGCGGCGGCGGCCGCTACGGCGGCTATTCCGCCTACGACTATGACCGGGTCGATCCCGCTTATGGCGGCTATTACGCCGACCGTTATTACGTCGACAATCGCCGCTATCGCGAACGCCGCCTGTCGGCGCAGGACCGCATCTATCGGGGCGAAAACGGCAATTACTACTGCCGCCGCAGCGACGGCACCACCGGGCTGATCGTCGGCGGCGTCGCCGGCGGCGTGCTCGGCAACATCATCGCTCCGGGCGGTTCGGGTCTGCTCGGCACGCTGCTCGGCGGCGCGGCGGGCGCGGCGATCGGCAATTCCGTCGACCGCAACAACGTCCGCTGCCGTTAAAGTCTGATCCACTTGCGTGAGGGCCGGAACCGCCTAGATCCAGCTTTGTTGGATCGCGCGCTAAAGCTCCTCGGCCGGGCCGCGCCGTCCTCGGCGCGGCTCAGTCGTTGCCGGTCAACGACGACTTGCGCGGGATGGTCTCGCCCTGCGGCTGGCCCTTGTCCAGCGTCTCGCTCGGACGGCGCGCGTCGCCGGGCCGCTGGTGTTCGGTCGACAGGTTGGGGTCGCGCGTCTCGGTGGTCGGCTTGAGATCGTCTTTCATGGCGTCATCCTCTCTCCCGCGGCAACGGCCGGACGCCGCAGCCGTTCCGCTTGCAGCCCGGCGCGCAGCCGTTAAGCATCGCGCCAACCGACCTTCCGCCGGAGTTTCGATGCGCCTCGCCCTTTTTGCAGCACTGCTCGTATCCACCACCGCGCCGGCCGCGGCGCAGGGACTGCACCAATATGGCGGCCTCGCATTGGCGCCCGCCGGCGACCGGGTCGCGGCGGTCGAGAGCAGCGGCGGCCACGGCGTGGTGACGGTGCGCAGCGTCGCCGACGGTCGCGTGTTGCGGACGATCGATCCGTGCGCGACGTGCAACTATTCGGGGCTGACCTTCGCGCCCAACGGCGACCTCGTCTTCCTGGCGCGGGACGCCGGTTCGGTGCGGCTGACCTATGCCGACGCGCGCGCGACGCGCACCTTGGCGACGATCCCCGGCATCGCGCAGACGCCGCGCGTCTCGCCGGACGGAACGCGCGTCGCGCTACTGGTCACGCTCGGCGCCGCCAAGGAATCGGGCGCGACGCAGGCCGGCGTGCGCATGGTCGGCGAAATCGGTGAGACCAACGACGAGCAGCGGCTGGCGGTGTTCGACGTCGCCCGCCCCACGCCGACGGTGACGCCGCTGTCGCCCGCCGGCCGCTACGTCTACGAATATGACTGGACGCCGGACGGGCGCGGTTTCGTCGCGACCACCGCGCTCGGCAACGGCGACAACAATTGGTGGGTCGCGACGCTCGACGCGATCGACGCCGCGACCGGTACGGTGCGTCAGATCGCCAGGCCCGCGACTCAGCTCAACCAGCCGCGCGTGTCGCCCGATGGCCGCACCGTCGCCTATATCGGCGGGCTGATGAGCGATTTCGGTTCGATCGGCGGCGACGTCTTCACCGTGCCGCTCGCCGGCGGCAGCCCACGCAACGTCACCGCGGGCGCCAAGTCCACCGTCACGACGATCGACTGGACACGCGGCGGCCTGCGCACCGTGACGCTGGCCGGCGACCGCGTACAGTTCGGCACGCTGACGCCCGGCGCGGCGGTCGTGCCCGGCTTCGCCAAGCCCGCGAGCGCCGCCGCCGGCGACGGACGCGCGGTCTTCTCGGCGGACGGCCGCATCGCCGCCGCCGTGGTGCAGGATTACGAGCATGCGCCCGCCATCTACGCCGGGCCGATCGCCGCCGTCCGCCAGATCACCCACGACAACGATGCCGCCCCCGCGCTCGCCTCCGCGCGCAGCATCAGCTGGAAGAACGAGGGGTTCGACGTCCAGGGCTGGCTGCTCGCGCCGCCGGTCGCGCCCACGGGCAAGGCACCGATGATCACGATCGTCCACGGCGGCCCGTCGTCGGCGTCGATGCCGAACTACGTGGCTCCGGCCTCGCTCAACGCGGCGTTGCTCAAGGCCGGTTACTACGTCTTCCTGCCCAACCCGCGCGGCAGCTACGGCCAGGGCGAGGCGTTCACCGCCGCCAACAAGCGCGACTTCGGCGGCGGCGACCTGCGCGACATCCTCGCCGGGGTCGATGCGGTGGAGCGCTCCGCACCGGTCGACGGCAACCGGCTGGGCCTCGGCGGCTGCAGCTATGGCGGCTTCATGGCGATGTGGGCGAACACCCAGACGAACCGCTTCAAGGCGATCGTCGCCGGCGCGGGCCTGTCCAACTGGGTCAGCTACTACGGCACCAACGGCATCGACCAGTGGATGCTGCCGTTCTTCGGGCGTTCGATGTACGACGACATCAAGGCCTATGAGGACGTGTCGGCGATCTATCAGGCGAAGAAGGCGAAGACGCCGACCTTCATCTACGTCGGCGAGCGCGATATCGAGGTGCCGCCGACCCAGTCGATCGAATGGTGGCATGCGCTGAAGGACCGCGGCGTGCCGGTCAGCCTGGTGATCTATCCCGACGCCGGCCATTGCGTTACCGGCGCCGAACAGTCCGCCGACGTGCGCCAACGCGCGATCGCCTGGTTCGACCGCTACGTGAAGAACGCGCGATAGCGGCGCCGTCCTGGTGTGCGATCCAGCAAGGCGGGGGGGGGGGGCGGGGGGGGTGGGGCCCCCCCCCCCCACCGCTTCCACGCAAGTGGATCAGACTCTAGAACAGCGGCTTGCCCGAATCCTTCCACTTGTCGAGCACGGTGGAGGCGGGGGGCAGATTGTCCTGCGGCCGCGGCGCGACATAGCTGCCGCTCTCGGCATAGGCGGGGCGGACGTCCGCCGCGCGGGTGACCGGGATCACCGGCAGCGGCGCGGCGGCGGCGATCAGCGTCGTCGGCGCCGGCGCGACCGGCCGGACGAGCGGCGCATGCGGGCCGGGCACCGGCTCGCCGCCGCGATAGACCTGCGCGAAGGCGGCACGCGTCCCCCAGAAGCCCTTCCACCGGTGGAACAGGTGCGCGCCGACCACGTCGGTCATCACCAGGCTGCGGTTCCACGCGGGGGTGACGGCATAGGTATGATAATGCGTCGCGAGGCCGACGGGCGCGTAGACGTAGCCGGCGAGCGCCATCGCCGCATGGCGAGCGGCGCGCGCCCAGGCGGTGCGCGCGGGGATGCGCGCCATCGCGCCGTCGCAGGCGAAGCTGAACTGGCAGCCCGAGCGCTCCGACCCCTGGTAGACGACGCCGCAGACGCTGGCGGGAAAGGCGGGGTGGCGGACGCGATTGAGGATCACCTGCGCGACCGCAGACTGGCCGGCATCGGGCTCCGATGCCGCCTCGTAATAGATGGCGGCGGTGAGGCATTCGAGCGCACGCGACCGGTCGAGCGCCGACGCGCGCACCATCGAGAACGGCGCGGCGGCGACCGTCCCGGCATCGGCGCGGATCGCGGCGGTCGCCGCGGCGGCGGTGACCGGCAGCGCCGGGAGCGCGGTGGTGCCGGTGACGCCCCGCGCGGGGGCGGCGTCGTCACCGGGCGGAGGGGCGATGTCGCTGCCGGCGGCATAGAGCAGGGCGGCGCCGGGAAAATGCTGCTCCGCCTCGTAGCCGGCCGGGGCCGGCAGCGGCGGTACGGTCCGGCTGCCGTGCTCGGAGATCGCCCGCCACGCCGCTTGCCCCGCCAGCGCGACGGTCAGCGCCAGCCCGAGTGCCACCAGCGTCGCCCACACCCGCGTCATCGTCCGGATCGTCTGCATCGGCACCCGCATGGCCGCCGCATAGCGCAAGACGGGTGTAGCGTCCGCTGCGGATTCGGCGCCGTCCCGGGCTGGGACGGATGCGGCGACCGGTAGGAATTGGGGCCACCGGAAGCGACCGGGTTCCCGTCACCACGAGAACCCGGTGCGATTACAGCGCCTACCGCAGCGTCGCGCTGTCGAGGTTGAGCTGCGCCTCGGTCAGTGTCTCGACGTTCGGCCGCGCCGCCTGGAGCGCAGCGCCGAACTGCTTGGCGTCGCCGACGATCGCGACGCTCGCCGCCTTGGGATCGAGCAGCGCCGCCGACGCCGACTGGACCGCCGCCGGGGTGACCGCTTCGACCTTGGCGGTGTAGCTCTGCAATTCGCCGAGCGGCACGCCGTCGAGCACATATTCGCCGAGGATGCCGGCGATGCCGCCGGTCGTCTCGACGGTGCGGCCGAAACTGCCGACCAGCACCGCCTTGCGGGTCGCCAGTTCCGCTTCCGGCACGGGGGCGGCGCCCATCTTCGCCATCTCCGCGGTCATCAGCGTCACGACCTCGGCCGCGGTCGGATTCTTGGTCTGCGTGCGCGCGGCGATGCTGCCGGTGCCCCGCGCCGCATCAAGGCTGCTGCCCGCGCCATAAGCGAGGCCGCGCTTGATCCGCACCTCCTGGTTGAGCCGCGACGAGAAGCCGCCGCCGAGCACCGTGTTGGCGACCGCGAGCGGGTAGAAGCGGGCATCCGACCGGGGAATCGCCGGCCGCTCGACGACCACGCCCGCCTGTCCCGCGCCCGGCATGTCAACGACGAGCGTACGCGGCGCCGGCAGTGCGCCGACTGCGGGCAGCGACACGGGCGCCCCCGCCGGCGCGCGCCAGCCGCCGAGCTGTGCCTCGGCAAGGCTGCGGGCCTGTGCCGGCGTGACGTCGCCGACGAGGATCAGCGCCGCCTGGTCGGGGCGCCAGGTGCGTGCATAGGCGGCGGTGACGTCGGCGCGGGTGATCGCCTTCAGCGACGCGGGCGTGCCGCTGCCCGGCGCGCCGAACGGCGACGCGCCGAACGCGGCGCGGTCGGCGACCAGCGCCGCCAGTTGCGCCGGGTTCTTGAACGCGACGGTGACGGCGTCGACCGCCTGTGCCCGCGCGCGCTCGAGCTCTTCCGGCGCGAACACCGGATGCGTCGCGACGTCGGCGAGGATGGTCATTGCCGGCGCGAGCTGGTCCGACTTCACCGTCAGTTCGACGCTGCCGCCTTCGCTCGCCGCATCGGCGCCGATCGATCCGCCGAGGCTCTCGACCGCGCGTGCGATCTGCGTGGCCGAGCGCGTCGACGTCCCCTTGGTCATCAGCGTCGCGGAGAGGCTGCTCGCGCCCGAGCGGTTCGCCGGATCGAGCACCTCGCCGCCGGTCGCGACGAGATAGGCGGTGGCGATCGGCAGGTCGTGCCGCTCGACGGTGATGACGCGCAGGCCGTTCGCGAGCCGCGTCTCGACCGGCTGCGGCAGATTGGCCTTGACCGGCGCGGCGGGCGCGGGCGGCTGAATGCGCTCGCCCTCCGGTCCCGGGGTGACGACCGCAACGTTCGCCGGGGCTGCGAGCGGCTCGGTGCGGACGGTGGAGGCGACGGCGATCGTGTCGCCGCTCTGCCCGGCGGGCTTGGCGCTATCGGGCAGGTAGCGGATCGTCGCGGACTGGTCGGCGCCGAGGTACTTGCGCGCGACGCGCTGCACGTCGGCAGCGGTCACCGCCGCGATGGCGGCGAGCTGGCGATCGGCGGCGCGCGGATCGCCGTCGATGATCACCGACGAGGCGAGCGTGCGCGCCTTGCCCTCGGCGGTCTCACGGCTCTTGATTGCGCTGGTGAGGATCTCGTTCTTCGCCTCGGCGAGTTCGGCGGCGCTCACCGGCGCGTCGCGGAAGCGTGCGATCTCGCGCTTCAACGCAGCCTCGCCCTGGTCGACGCTCTTGCCGCCCGCCAGGATCGCATAGGCGATGAGATTGCCGGTGCCCTGCTTGCTGTCGAGGAACGACGAGGCGTCCTGCGCCAGCTGATCGCGGTAGACGAGGCTTTCGTACATCCGGCTGCTCTCGCCGGTCGACAGGATCGTGTTGAGCACGGTCAGCGCCGGAATGTCCGCGTCGCGATCGGCGGGAACGTGCCAGCTCATCAGCACCGCGGGCAGCGGCGTGTTGGGCTCGTAGACGGTATAGCTGACCGCCTTCGTGCGCGCCGGCTCGGTGGCGGTGACGCGGGGGATGGGCGTCGTCGGGCGCTTGATGCCGGCGAAATACTGGTCGACCCAGGCGTCGAGTCGCTTCGGATCGAAATTGCCGGAGACGACCAGGATCGCATTGTCCGGCCGGTAATAGGTCGCGTGGAAGGCCCGCACGTCGTCGATCGACGCCGCCTCGAGGTTCTCGATGCTGCCGATCGTCGAGCGCGCATAGGGATGCGTCGTATAGGCGGCGGCGGAGAGATAGGTGGAAAACAGCTTGCCGTAGGGCCGCGCGAGCGTCGACTGGCGCAGTTCCTCCTTCACCACGTCGCGCTCGGACGCGAAGCTCTTGGGCTCTACTACCAGGCTCGCCAGCCGGTCGCCTTCGGCGAACAGCAGCCGCTGCAGGTGGTTGGCCGGCACGACCTCGTAATAATTAGTGTAGTCGTCGTTCGTGGACGCATTGTTGTAGCCGCCGACATCCTCGGTCAGCCGATCCATCTGTTCGGAGACGAGGTTGCGCGTCGCCTTGAACATCAGATGCTCGAACATGTGCGCGAAGCCCGACCGGCCCTTAGGATCGTCCTTCGATCCGACGTCGTACCACACCTGCACCGCGACGTTCGGGGTCGTGGTGTCGCGCAGCGCGTAGACGCGCAGGCCGTTGGCCAGCGTCCGCTCGGTATAGGCGATCGGCTTCACGGCGGCGGTGTTCGGCTTGGGCGCCGTCTGGGCGGTGGCGGCGAGAGGCAGCAGCGCGGCCCCCAGCATCAGGGCGGCACGAACGAGGCGCATCTTGTTTCGGCTCCGGCTCAGGGGGCAAGGATGCGTGGCGTTGAACCGGAGGTTCGGTGTGGTGTCAATCGTTACGATGTGTCGGAGGGGGGACAGCCCGTTCCCTACGTCATCCCCGCGCAGGCGGGGATCCATACTGGCTGACCTTCCGGCTCTTTTCCGGGCCGACGTGATTATGGATCCCCGCCTGCGCGGGGATGACGAAAGAGGGGCGTACGCGCCTTCAGTCCTTTTTCTTCCCTGAATTGGCGAACAGCACCGCCGCCGCCACCGCGGCCGAACCGATGCCGACGCCGATGATGCGCATCGGCCAATGGCTCTTGCTCGCCGGATCCTTGGTGTTGGCGGCGGCGTCCTGGCGCGCCTTGGCCGCGGCGGCGGCCTCGAGGATCTCGTTGGGCTGGTCCGACATACTCACTCTCCCTTGCCCCGTTGATATCGCGCGCGGAACGCATCGGCGAACGGGGTCAACGCGCTCGCTGCAATGGCGCTCCGCAGGTCCGCCATCAAGGCCTCGTAGAACCAGATATTGTGCTCGGTCATCAGCATCGCGCCGAGGATCTCGCCGGCGCGGACGAGATGGTGGATATAGGCGCGGCTCCACGTCGCGCAGACCGGGCAACCGCACTCCGGGTCGAGCGGCCCCTGGTCTTCGCCGAACTTCGCGTTCCTGAGGTTGATCGGCCCGTCGCGGGTGAAGGCCTGGCCGGTGCGACCCGAGCGCGTCGGCATGACGCAGTCGAACATGTCGATGCCGCGTTCCACCGCACCGACGATGTCGTCGGGCTTGCCGACGCCCATCAGGTAGCGCGGCTTGTCGGCGGGCAACTGGCGCGGCGCGAAGTCGAGGCAGCCGAACATCGCCGCCTGCCCCTCGCCGACCGCGAGGCCGCCGACCGCATAGCCGTCGAAGCCGATGTCGATCAGCGCGTCCGCCGACGCCTTGCGCAGCCCCTCGTCGAGCGCGCCCTGCTGGATGCCGAAGATCGCATTGTTCGCCGCATGCGCGCCGGCGTCGTCGCCCCCCGTGTCGAAGGCGTCGCGCGACCGCTTCGCCCAGCGCATCGACCGTTCCATCGCCGCCGCCTGGACCTCGCGCGTCGAGGTGGTGGGCACCAGCTCGTCGAAGGCCATGACGATGTTGCTGCCGAGCAGCCGCTGGATCTCGATCGATCGCTCCGGGCTCAGCAGATGGCGCGTGCCGTCGAGATGCGACTTGAACGATACCCCCTCTTCCGACCGTTTGGTGAGGTCGGCGAGGCTCATCACCTGATAGCCGCCCGAATCGGTGAGGATCGGCCGGTCCCAGCCCATGAAGCGGTGCAGCCCGCCGAGCCGCGCGACCCGTTCGGCGCCCGGCCGCAGCATCAGGTGATAGGTGTTGCCGAGGATGATGTCCGCCCCGGTGTTTGCGACGTCGGCGGGCTTCATCGCCTTGACGGTGGCGGCGGTGCCGACCGGCATGAACGCGGGCGTGCGGATCGTGCCGCGCTGCATGGCGATCGCGCCGGTGCGAGCGCGGCCGTCGGTCGCGGCGATGGTGAAGGCGAAACGGGGGGCGGTGACGGACATGATCCGTCGCGCTTTGGCGAAGCCGACGCGCGGTGTCGAGCGTTGGGCGCGCGAAGGAGACGCGACCATGACTGAGGCCAGCCCCCCGATGGCACCCGGCGACCAGGCCCCCGCCGGCACGCCCGGCACCGGCGAGAACGTCTGCCCGCGCTGCAACGGCAGCGGCCGGATCGACGCCGGCACCTGCCCGACCTGCGACGGGACGGGTACGGTGATCGAGGGAATCGGCGGCGGCTAACGCTTGCGCTTGCCGGGCGGTCCCATGCTGCGGCCGGCATTGGCGCGGATCGTCAGCAGTTCCTTGCGGGTGACGAAGCCGTCGTGGTCGACATCCAGCCGCGCGAATATCCGGGCGAAGGCCGCCTGGAGTTCGGCGAGCGTGATCCGGTTGTCGCCGTCGGCATCGACCTCGAACGGGCTCGGCAGGGCGGCGCGGTCGCCGAGCCAGCGCTCCGCCCAGTCGGCAAAGGCGATATAGCCGATCGCACCGCTGTTGCCGGAATCGACCCCGGCGAAGCTGCGTCGCACGCCCGCGTCCAGTTCGGCGCGGCTGGTGCGCGCATCGCCATCGGCATCGAACCCGGCGATCGCCATGCCCACGGGTTCGACCACCAGCGTCGCCGGCGGCTGGCCGGGGGCGGTCGGCGCGGCAGCGATCGCGCCGGCCTGCAGCAGCAGGGCGAGCGCGATCATGGCTGCGTCACCCGTGCGTCGGCATCGGCGACAGGGGCGGCAGTTCCGCAGCTCTGGATATCGGCGACCAGCGTGGCTCTCCTCTCGTGGACCGTCATCCTAGGAGCGCCCCGCGCGCTTGCAAAGCGGCCCGCTCCGCGACGCCACACGCGCCGGGGCAAGGCGAAGCGGGTATGCCCCGCGGCGGGCCGGCTGATCCAGGTTGTGCGGCTGCGGCCATCGTGTATGGCCGGTCGGATCAGGCGTCGTCCGGCGGGGTTCCGACCGCAGGCGGCGCTCCTCCCGTCTATGCCGCGACCCGCCCGACCCATGGCCGATTCCGATCCTTCCGCTCGCCCGACCGATGCCGCTTCCTCCCTGCCGTTGCGGTTGCTCGCCGACCGGACCGCGGTGCTGGTCGTCGGGCTGGTGGCGGGGTTCGCGGTCGGGCTCGGCTTCGCGCCGACCCCGAGCCCGCCGCCGGTGGTCGCCGCTGCCGGCGGGATCGTCGCGGCACCGCCGAGCGACACGACGACCGATCCGGCGCCCGCCATCGCCTCGCAGGGAATCGATCCGCGCGTGATAGCGCGGGTGGCGCGGACCGGCCGCATCCGCATCGGCGTCTTCGGCGACAGCTTCGGGGTCGGCGTATGGGATGCGCTGTATCGGCTGCTCCCGGAATCCGAGGGCTTCGAAGTGCTGCGCCTCGGCCATGAGGCGACGGGCTTCACCCGCTATCGCGTGATCGACCTCGCCGCGGAAGCCCGCAAGGCGGTCGCCGCCGACCCGATCGACATCGCGGTCATCAGTCTCGGCGTCAACGACGCACAGGACATGTGGGAGGGCAAGCTCTACACGTTCATGAGCGACGACTGGAAACGCGTGATCGGCGCGCGCGTCGACGCCTTCGTGGCGGTGGCGCGCTCGACCGGCGCCAGCGTGTATTGGGTCGGCCTGCCGGCGATGCGCGATCCCGTGCTGGATGCCAAGGTGCAGGCGCTCAACGCCTTCTTCGCCGCCCATGCCAAGGCGCTCGGCGTGCCGTTCTTCGCGACCCGCGCGCGATCGGTCGACGCGCAAGGCCATTATGCCAGCCACCTGCCCGATCCCAAGACCGGCACGCCGCTGCTGATCCGGACCGGGGACGGCGTGCACATGATCGGCATCGGCTACCAGCGCCTGCTGCCCGACGTCGTGACGCGCATCCGCGACGAGGCGAAGCGCGTGCTCGCGGCGGCCCATCGGCCACCCCCCGTCACGGAGAAGCGCTCATGATCCCGGCACTGCTGACGCTCGCCGCCGCGCAGCTTGCGGCGCCCTGCACGGCGGCGCTGTGCGACGGCGACCGCCTCGCGCCGGTGTTCGCCCGGCTCGCCGCCGCGCGGACCGGCGGCGAGCCGGTGCGCATCCTCCAGATCGGCGACAGCCATACCGCGGGCGACCAGGTGACGGGCGCCTGGCGCGCCGCCTTGCAGGCGCGCTACGGCAGTGCCGGCCGCGGCATGCTGGCGCCGGGTCGTCCCTATCAGGGCTATCTGACCCGCAGCGTCACCGCGGCGCAGTCGCCGGACTGGACCGTCCGCGGCCTGTTCGGGCCGAGCTATTCCGCCGCCTCCACGGTCCCGCTCGGCCTGTCGGGCTATGCGCTGAGCACCGGCACGCCGGGGGCGTGGATGCAGCTCACCGCGGACGTGCAAGCGCAGGCGTTCGACCGGCTGACGGTGTGCGGCTGGGCGGCGCCAGGCGCGGGCGCGGTGCAGCTGACGGTCGGGGCGACGAGCGTCAGCTGGTCGATGGACTCGCTGGTGCCGCGTCCCGCCTGCCGTACCGTCGAGACGGCGAGCGCGACGATGAACGCCGAGGTCAAGGTGACGCGCGGCCCGGTGACGCTCACCTCCTGGACCGTCGAGCGTCGCGCCGCGGGCGGCGTCACGCTGTCCAACCTGGGTGTCGTCGGCGCGCAGCTCGTCCATTTCGAGCGCACCGACGAGCGGCTGCTGGCGAGCGAGCTGGCGGTGGCGCGTCCCGACCTGATCGTCGTCGCCTTCGGCACCAACGAGGCGTTCAAGCCCAATTTCTCGGCCGCCGACTATGACGCGGCGCTGCAACGCGGGTTGCTGCGCCTGCGCCGGCTCGCGCCGGGGGTGCCGATGCTGCTGCTCGGCGCCCCCGATACCGCGACGAGCATGGCCGCGCTGCAACGCGGGCCGGCGGGCGACGTGTCGGTCTGCCCCGGCGGGTCGGGCTGGGCGCCGCCGGCCGCGCTCGCGCGCGTGCAGGCGATCCAGCGCCAGCGCGCGCACGAGCTCGGGATCGCCTATTGGGATTGGGCGATGCGGATGGGCGGGCGCTGCACCGCCGACAGCTGGTCTCGCGCCGGCCGGATGCGCGGCGACCGGGTGCATTTCACCCGCCCGGGTGCCGAGGTGATCGCCGGCCTGCTCCAAGCGGATCTCGATCGCGCCGCCGGGCTGGCGGCCACGCCGGCCACGCCGGCCGTGCCCGCGACCGTCCAGCCACTGCCCTGACATGCTGTTCCCGACGCTAAGCTTCGGCCTGTTCTTCCTCGTCGTCTACGCGCTGATCTGGGCGCTGGGCGGCTCGAACGAGTGGCGCAAGATCGCGCTGCTGATGGCGAGCTGGTTCTTCTACGGCGCCTGGGACGGGCGGTTCGTCGCGCTGCTGTTCGCCTCCGCCGCGGCGAACTGGGCGCTGGCGCGCGGCATCGCCGCAAGCGAGGCGCGGGGCCGCCGACACGGGCTGCTCGCGCTCGGCGTCGCCGCCAATCTCGCCGTGCTCGGCTATTTCAAATATGCCGGCTTCTTCTTCGAACAATTGGCGCTGCTGCTGCACGGCCTGGGCTTCGCGCGCGACCTGCCGCTGATGCAGGTGCTGCTGCCGGTCGGCGTCTCCTTCTTCACCTTCCAGGCGATCTCCTACCTCGTCGATGTCGAGAAGCGGCGCGTACAGCCCGCGGGCCTGCTCGATCTGATGCTGCTGATGTCGTTCTTCCCGCACCTCGTCGCCGGGCCGATCGTGCGCGCGTCGGACCTGCTGCCGCAATTCCGCACCGCGCCGCGGCTCGAGCGCGGTGCGGTGGCGGCGGCGTTGCTGCTGATCGTCTGGGGCCTGTTCAAGAAGGCGGTGATCGCCTCCGAACTCGCCGGCAGCCTGGTCGATCCCGCCTTCTTCGATCCGGCCAGCCGCACCGGCTTCGACCTCGCGCTCGGCGCCTATGGCTATGCGGTGCAGATCTACTGCGACTTTTCAGCCTATTCGGACATGGCGATCGGCCTCGCCGCGCTGCTCGGCTATCGCTTCCCGCGCAACTTCGACCAGCCCTACCGCTCGCGCTCGCTCCAGGAGTTCTGGCGGCGCTGGCACATCAGCCTGTCGAGCTGGCTGCGCGACTATCTCTACATACCGCTTGGCGGCAGCCGACGGGGGGCGGTGCGGACCTACGTCAACCTGTTCCTCACCATGCTGCTCGGCGGGCTGTGGCACGGTGCCAACTGGACTTTCCTCGTCTGGGGGTCGCTGCACGGCCTGTGGCTGGGGATCGAGCGGTTCTGGGCGCGGCACCGGCCGGCGGCCTGGCCGCTCGCGCCGGCGTGGGCGGCGGGGCTCGTCACCTTCCACATCGTCGTCCTCGGCTGGATCTTCTTCCGTGCGCCGGACATCGCCTCGGCCTTCGCCTATCTGCATGCGCTCGGCACCGGCGGCTGGCGCAACACGCTGGTGACGCCGCTGTCGCTCGCGCTCGTCGGGCTCGGCCTCGCGATCCATTTCGCCCCGCGCGACCTGCTCGCGACCCTCGCGATGCGCGTCCGCCGGTGGCCGGCGCCGGCGGTGGGAATCGCGCTCGGCGCGCTGATCCTGA
Organism: Sphingomonas sp.; assembly: GCA_046290715.1. Lineage (GTDB taxonomy): Bacteria > Pseudomonadota > Alphaproteobacteria > Sphingomonadales > Sphingomonadaceae > Sphingomonas. The sequence goes on from JBKBTU010000009.1 coordinate 14,562, forward strand.
TCGTCGACGCGATGCGCCCGGCGGGCGTCGCGCCCTTCATCTACTACCAATTCTAGCGGTGGACGCATGACCAC
>JBKBTU010000009.1:14735-24664 GCA_046290715.1 Sphingomonas sp.
CCGGGCGTCGACGACCGGCGGCCATGGCGCTGGACCACGTCCGCGATCCTCGTCGCGACGGCGCTCCTCGCGCTGGGCAATGCCGGGGCGATGACCGGCTGGCTCGACGAGCGCACGCCGACCGCCACCACCGAGCGACTGCGCGCACCCCTCGAAGGCTGGCAGCACGCCACGACGGCGCTACATCTCGATGCGATCCGCACGGCGATGCACCGCTGGTGGGAAGCGGCACGCGGCGCACGATTCGGCGACGAACGGCCCGGCGAACCGGGCGCGAATTAGCCGGCCGCGCTTAACGGTAGAAGGTGTGGTCGGCGATCTGCGTCACGCGGACGCGGCCGGGCATCGCCGCGCCGGCGGAGTGGAAGAAGAGCGCGCCATCGGCGACCTCGTCGCCTTCGCCTTCCAGCGTGTCGGTGGCGATCCGCATCGCGGTCGCCCAGCGGGCGTCGCTGCGCGGCGGGTCGTAGGCATCGACGTCGAAGAACTGGCCGCGCTGCTTGGCGACGCCGCAGGCGGTGGTGGGGAAACGGCCGTCCTTCATGCGGGCGCGGATGACCTGGGCGACGGCGATCTGGCCGTCGATCGGCTGGTTCGCCGCCTCGTGGCGGATCACCTTTGCGATGCATTCGATCTGGCGCGGGTCGAGCTCTGCGGCGGGAGCTGCGGCGGTATCGAGGGGAAGCGGCTGGACGGTCGGCTGGGGTGTCACGACCGCCGGAACCAGGGATGGCGCGGCGGGGAAGGCAAGCGGAGCGAGCTGCTGATCCGCGGCGGGCGCCGGACCTGCGGCGAGCGCCATATGGGCGCAGAACAAGGCTGCACCTGCAGCCACGGCCCGCGTCAGCAGCTTACGCTCGTACTTCAACATTCATCGTCATCACCAATGCGCGAGAGGGCCACGACAAGCGTTTGCAAACACTTGCGGAAAAAATCGGGCCTGCCGTTTTCCCCCCACGTCTCGTCTCGAAGGCGCGAGCCGCACACAGGCGCTTGTCCCCGGACTGAACCGAACCGGCCCCGTACCGCGCCGTCGCTTCGTCGCCATCGGGAATCGACCAACCGTTACGCTGCCGGGTCGGTCGGAGCCGGCGGCGGGGCACCAGGCCGCGTCCTCCGCCGCCGGCTGATCTGCCCCGCCGGACGATTCGCCCGGACATCGCGGACGGCCTCGGCGACGACGGCCCGCCGTCTCCGTCCGCCGGATCTGCGTCCGCAGATAGCGAGCAACCTCACCGGCATCCCGATCGCGCGGTGTGGAACGCGTGGCGGCCGCGCCGTATAGCCGACCGGTCACTGCGAGCGCGGCCGGGGTGACGACCAATAGAGTACGACAAACGGGGAGAGGGACGCGATGACGACGACCAGACGCGAAATGCTCGGCGGCACGGTGGCGGCGGCCCTTGCGCCGGTCGCGACGCTGCCGACACCGCCCGGCGCCGGCCGTGCGGACCGGGTGCCGCCGCCGGCGCGCTTCACGCCGGACTGGGCGTCGCTCACCGCGGGCTACAGCGTCCCGGACTGGTTCCGCGACGCCAAGTTCGGCATCTGGGCGCACTGGACCGCGCAATGCGTGCCGGAGGCGGGCGACTGGTATGCGCGCGACATGTACCTGCAAGGCAGCCGCGCCTACACACACCACCTTCAGCATTACGGCCACCCCGCCGACACCGGCTTCATGGAGATCCAGAACCGCTGGAAGGCGGAGCGGTGGGACCCCGCCCGCCTGCTCGATCTCTACCAGAAGGCCGGTGCGCGCTATGTCATGGCGCTGGCCAACCACCACGACAATCTCGACACCTATGCCTCCAGCCACCATGGCTGGAACACGACGCGCGTCGGGCCGAAACGGGACATCATCGGCACCTGGGCGCAGCACGTGCGTGCGCGCGGCCTGCGCTTTGCGGTGTCGAATCATTCGGCGCACGCTTGGCACTGGAACCAGCCCGCCTATGGCTACGATCCCGAGGGGCCGCGCGCCGGCCAGCGTTACGACGCCTACCGGCTCACCGCCGCGCAAGGGGCGGGCAAGTGGTGGCAGGGCCTCGACCCGCAGGCGCTCTATACCGGAAGACTGATGCCGCTGCCCGACGGCATCCGCACCGTCGAGGAGGCGAACGCCTGGCACAGCGCGACCGACCGCCTCTGGAGCGAAGGCGTGCCCGCGATCCCGGGCTATGCGGAAAATTGGTACGCGCGCTGCCGCGAACTGCTCGAGCGCTACCGCCCCGACATGATCTATTTCGACAATTTCGACCTGCCGATGGAGCAATACGGGCTCGATATCGCCGCCTGGTTCTACAACCAGTCGATGCGCTGGCACGACGGGCGGCTGGAGGCCGTCGTCACCGCCAAGGGGACGCCGCCGCAGCGCCGGATGGGGATCGTCGACGACGTCGAGCGCGGCGGCAAGGATTACATCGAGCGCTTCCCGTGGCAGACCGACACCTGCCTCGGCAACTGGCATTACGACCGCGATCTCTACGAGCGCGACGGCTATAAATCCGCCGCAACGGTGATCCACACGTTGTGCGACGTGGTGTCCAAGAACGGCAATCTGATGCTGTCGGTGCCGATGCGCGGCGATGGCACGATCGACGACAAGGAAGAGCGGATTCTCACTGATCTCGCCGGCTGGATGGGGCGGTTCGGCTCGGCGATCTACGCCAGCCGGCCCTGGCGCCGCTTCGGCGAGGGCACGACCAAGCGCAGCGCCGGCAATTTCTCGGAAGGCGGCCCCAAGTCGCCCTATGGCGCCCGCGACATCCGCTACGTCACGAAGGGCGGCGACCTCCACGCGCTGCTGCTCGGCTGGCCCGAGGATGGCGTCGCGCGGCTGACGTTGCTCGGCAGCGACGATCCGACGCTGCGCGGCACGGTACGCCGGGTGACGCTGCCCGGCGACACCGCGCCGCTACCCTTTCGCCGCACCGGTGCGGCGCTGGAGGTGACCCTGCCCGATCGCGCCCGCCATCCGATCGGCGTCGCCCTGATCGTGTCGGGGGAGGGGGTCGCGGAGTGACCGGAGCCTGCCGCGGGCCGGTCCGCCCCCCGCAGCCGCTCGGCCGCGATCCGGCGTGATGTCGCGACGAAGGGCGGTGCTCGGCATCGATGCGGCATGGACCGCGACGCAGCCGAGCGGCGTCGCGCTCGCCGTAGAGGAGGCGCGGGGCTGGACGCTGCGCGCGGTGGCACCGTCCTACGCGCATTTCCTGGCGCTCGCCGCCGAAGGAGCGGCACCGGACCGTCCGGTCGGATCGCAGCCCGACGCGGTGGCGCTGCTCGATGCGGCGGCCCGACTCGGCGGCGCCGCCGTGTCGCTGGTCGCGATCGACATGCCGCTGGCGCATGCGCCGATCGTCGGTCGGCGCGCTTCGGACAATGCCGTCGCCCGCGCCTTCGGCAGCCGTCATTGCGGGACGCATTCGCCGAGCGCGCTGCGGCCGGGACCGCTCAGCGACCGCCTTCGCGCCGGATTCGGCGCGGCGGGCTATCCGCTGCGTACCGATGATGCGAGCGCGGGCGGCCTGATCGAGGTCTATCCGCACCCCGCGCTCGTCGTGCTGGCGCAGGCGCCGCGGCGGCTGCCCTACAAGGCTGGGAACAGCGCGAAATACTGGCCGGGCGAGCCGCTCGCCGTACGCCGGCAGTTGCTGCGCGACCAATGGCGACGGATCGCGGCGCTGCTGGAAACGCGCCTGCACGGCGTCGCCGACCGCCTGCCGCCGCTCGGCGAGACCGCGACCGGTGCCGCCGCCAAGGCGCATGAAGACATGCTCGACGCGATCGTCTGTGCCTGGATCGGCACGACCGCCCTGGCGGGGGAGGCGGACGCCTATGGCGACGCGGAGTCGGCGATCTGGGTGCCGCGGTCGGCGGGCTGAGGAGACTCACCCTCACCCTTCCGCGGCTGCGGGCTCCCATGAAAGTAAGACTTTCATGGGTACCCTTCGCCGCTCCCTCCCTCTCCCGGCGGGAGAGGGAAAAGACGCCGAAGGCGGCGAAGGGTGAGGGTGAGCGCGGCCGGCCCGTTACCCCGCCTCACCGATCAGCTGCGCCGCCGCCGCGCCGTTCCAGTCGTTGCCGCCGTTCCAGCGCCACACCTCCTTGCCGGCCGCGTCGAACAGGATCGTCGTCGGCAGGTTGGCGTTCCAGCCGAGCGACAGCGCCATCTTGTCGTCGAGGTACGGCGTCAGCGACGGCGCGCCGTGCGCCTTGAGGAAGCCGGGAACCTTGGCGGTGTCATTGGTGTCCTGGCTGATCGCGGCGACGCGCACGGTGCCGCGCTTGGCCAGCGCCTCCAGCGTCGGCAGTTCGGCGACGCACGGCCCGCACCAGGTCGCCCACAGATTGACCAGCACCGGACGCCCACGGAACGCGGCGAGCGTCGTCGGCTTTCCGTCGGGGCCCTTGAAGGCCGTCTCGGGCGCCGCCTCGCCCTTGTGGCTGCGGTCGAGGCCGGTCAGTGCCTTGGCGGCAGGGGCGGTGGCTTCGTCGGACGCCGGTGCGGCCACGTTCGCTTGCCCGGAGGGCTGGCTTTGCCTATCGCAGCCGGCAGCTGCCAGCGCCAGGAGACAGACGATCGCGACGCGCGAAACCATGAGCGGATCCAATTCGATGTGGGGCGGCCGATTCGCCGAAGGCCCGGCTGCGGTGATGCGTGAAATTAACGCCTCCATCCCGTTCGACAAGCGGATGTGGCGGCAGGACATCGCCGGGTCGCAGGCACATGTCGCGATGCTGGCCAAACAGGGCATCGTCTCGGCGGAGGATGCCGCCGCGATTCGTGCCGGGCTCGACACCGTCGCCGCCGATTACGCGGCGAACGGCGTGCCCGAGGATCTCAGCCTGGAAGACATCCACATGCTGACCGAGGCGAAGCTCGCCGCCGCGATCGGCCCCGTCGCCGGGCGTCTCCACACCGCGCGCAGCCGCAACGACCAGGTCGCGACCGATTTCCGCCTGTGGGTGCGCGATGCGATCGACCAGGTGCTCGCCGCGCTCACCGGGCTGACCGAGGCGCTGCTGACCCGGGCGGAGGAGCATGCCGACGCGGTGATGCCCGGCTTCACCCACCTGCAGTCGGCGCAGCCGGTGACGCTCGGCCATCACCTCATGGCCTATGTCGAGATGGTCGCGCGCGACCTGTCGCGGTTCCGCGACGCGCGCGCCCGGCTCAACCTCTGTCCGCTGGGTTCGGCCGCGCTCGCCGGCACCAGCTTCCCGCTCGATCGGCAGATGACCGCGGCGGCGCTCGGCTTCGACGGGCCGACGCGCAACAGCCTCGACGGGGTCAGCGACCGCGACTTCGCGCTCGATTACCTCACCGCCGCGACGCAGGCGGCGCTGCACCTGTCGCGCCTCGCCGAGGAATTCGTGCTCTGGGCGTCGCAGCCGTTCGGCTTCGTCGCGCTCTCCGACCAATGGTCGACCGGCAGCTCGATCATGCCGCAAAAGCGCAACCCTGACGCCGCCGAGCTGGTGCGCGGCCATGCCGGGCGCATCATGGGCTGCATGACCAGCCTGATGGTGACGATGAAGGGCCTGCCGCTCGCCTATTCCAAGGACATGCAGGACGACAAGCCGCCGGTGTTCGAGTGCCATGACCTTCTCGGCCTGTCGATCGCGGCGATGACGGGGATGGTCGAGAGCGCGACCTTCCGCACCGACCGCATGCGCGCGCTGGCCGAGAGCGGCTTTGCCACCGCGACCGACTTCGCCGACTGGCTGGTGCGCGAGGCGGGGCTGCCGTTCCGCGAGGCGCATCACGTCACCGGTCGCGCGGTGAAGCGCGCCGAGGAACTGGGCGTGCGGCTCGACGCGTTGCCCTTCGCCGAATTCCAGGCGATCGATGCGCGGGTGAACGAGAGCCTGTACGACGTGCTGTCGGTCGACGCCTCGGTCGCCAGCCGGACGAGCTTCGGCGGCACCGCGCCCGCCAACGTGCGCGCGGCGATCAACGTCGCGCGGGAGAGCCTGCGATGAAACGCCTGATCCCCGTGGTGGCGCTGATGCTGGCCGGCTGTGGTGCCGCCAAACCGTTGCAGCCCGCGCCCGGCGCCTCGCTGCCGCCCGCGCCCTATGGCGCGACCGCGACGCCGACGCCGACGCAGTTGCTCACGCCCACGACGCAGCAGCGCCCGCAGCGCTCCGACGAGTTGCTCCGCAACTCCGACCAGCGCCGCAGCGACGCGTTCGACCTTCCTCCGAATTGATCGACCGATGAACCATTTCGACTATCGCGACGGTGCCCTCCATTGCGAGGACGTGGCCCTGTCCCGCATCGCCGCGGAGGTGGGGACACCCGTCTACGTCTATTCCACCGCCACCTTCCGCCGCCATGCGCAGGTGTTCCGCGACGGGCTGAAGGGCGTCGGCAACCGCGTCCACCTCGCCTATGCGATCAAGGCCAACCCCAATGTCGCGGTGCTGCGCGTCCTCGCCGACGAAGGCTATGGCGCCGACGTCGTCTCGGGCGGCGAGATGGCGCGCGCGCTCGCCGCTGGCATCCCGGCCGCCGACATCGTCTTCTCGGGCGTGGGCAAGACGCGTGCCGAGCTCGCCCGCGGCGTCGATGAAGGCATCGGTCAGTTCAACCTCGAGCTCGAGGAAGAGGGCGTCGTCCTCGCGCAGATCGCCCATGCCAAGGGCAAGCGCGCGCGCGCCACGCTCCGCGTCAATCCGGACGTCGATGCCGGCACCCACGCCAAGATCTCGACCGGCCGCGCCGAGAACAAGTTCGGCGTCCCCATCGACCAGGCGCCGGCGATGTTCGATCGGTTGGCGCCGCTCGACGGCCTCGACCTCACGGGCGTCGCCTGCCACATCGGCAGCCAGCTCTCCGACCTGTCGCGCCTGGAAGAAGCCTATCGCCGCATCGGCCGGCTGGTCGAGGCGCTGCGTGCCGCCGGCCATACGATCACCCGCGTCGATCTCGGCGGCGGCCTCGGCGTCCCCTACAAGGCGGGCGACGAACTGCCGAGCCCGGCGGACTATGGCGCGATGGTCGCGCGCGTCACGCAAGGGTGGGACGTCGAACTGATGTTCGAGCCCGGCCGCGTCATCGCCGGCAATGCGGGCGTGCTGCTGACCGAGGTGGTGTGGGTGAAGCCCGGCGTCACCAACCCCTATGTCATCGTCGATGCCGCGATGAACGACCTCGCCCGCCCCGCGCTCTACGACGCCTGGCACGATTTCGCCGCGGTCGAGCCCACGGGAGAGCGGATGACCGCCAATATCGCCGGCCCGGTGTGCGAGAGCGGCGACACCTTCGCGATGGGCCGCGAGATCGATACCGTGAAGAGCGGCGACCTCGCCGTCTTCCGCACCGCGGGCGCCTATGGCGCGACCATGGCCTCGACCTACAACAGCCGCGACCTCGTGCCCGAAGTGCTGGTCGACGGCGACCGCTATGCGGTGGTCGCCGACCGCATCGCCGCCGAGACGATCCTCGCCGCCGAGCGCGTACCGGAGTGGCTGAAAGCGTGACACTGCACAGCCTGCCGCTGTTCGTGCGGCTGGCGGGCCGCCCGGTGATCCTGCTGGGGCAGGGCGAAGCAGCGGACGCGAAGCGGCGGCTGCTCGAGCGGGCCGGCGCGACGATCGTCGGCGAAGAGCATGAGGCCGCGCTCGCCGTCGTCGCGATCGAGGACGAGGGCGAGGCGCTCGCAGCGGTCGCGCGGCTCAAGGCGCGTAGGATTCTCGTCAACGCGGTCGACCGGCCCGAGCATTGCGACTTCACCACGCCTGCGATCGTCGACCGCGCACCGGTGCTGATCGCGATCGGCACCGGCGGCGTCTCCGCGGGCCTCGCCGCGGCGTTGCGGCAGCGGCTGGAGGCGCTGCTCCCCGCGGGGCTGGGGCGTCTGGCGGAGGGCTTGCACGCGGCGCGCGGCGCGTTGCGGCAGCGCTATCCCGACGGCGCCGAACGACGGCGCGCACTGGGCGCGGCGCTGGCCGCCGGGGGCGCGCTCGATCCCCTGTCCGATGCGCCGGATGTCGCCGCGTGGCTCGCCGCCGACCGATCGGTTGCGCGAGGGTCTATGCGGATCGTGCTCCCCTCACCGGACCCCGACGACCTGACGCTGCGCCAGGCGCGCGCGCTCGCCAACGCCGATCGCGTGATCCATCATCCCGGCGTGCCCGCCGCGATCCTCGATCGCGCACGCGCCGATGCGGTGCGGGTAGCGTGGACCGGCGTTGTCATGGAAGAGGCGGACGGGCTGACGGTGGAAGTGGAGATGGCATGAGCGGCTTCGGCTATCGCGTCACCGGCGGCACGGCGGAGCGGGTCGCGGTCAAGGAGGCGCTGACCTGCACCGCCGACTTCGTCTGGGTGCACCTCAACACCAACGAGGCGCGCGCGCAAACCTGGCTGCGCGAAGCTGCCGGCCTCGACGAATATGTCGTCGAGGCGCTGACCGCGATGGAGACGCGCCCGCGCTGCGAGGCGTTCGAGCACGGTGCGCTCCTCAATCTGCGCGGCCGCTCGTCGGAGGAGATGGCGTCGGGCGATCCGCTCGCCTCGGTGCGCATCTGGGCGGTCAAGGGCCGCGTCTATTCGGTGTCGCGCCGCCCGCTGTTCGGCGTCGCCGAGGTCGAGAAGCAGGTCGAGAAGGGCAGCATCGTCGATCCCGGCGACCTCATCGCCGCCTTCGCCACGGCGATCACGACCGATCTCGACCCGCACGTCGCCGATCTGGGCGATGAACTCGACGATTGCGAGGAGCGGCTCGACGCCAACCGCGTCTTCGACCTGCGGCGCACGGTGACGCGGGTGCGCGTCGCCGCGATCGGCTATCGCCGCTTCCTCACCCCCCAGCGCATGGCGCTCGAAAAGCTTGCGGCGCTGCCCGGCGAATGGTTGGCGGAGGACGACCGCCGCCACCTTTCCGCCGCCGCAGACCGCGCCGCGCGCATGGCCGAGGAGGTGGAATCGATCCGCGAACGCGCCTCGCTGATGCATGAGGCGCTGACCGACCTCAGGAGCGAGCAGATCGACAGTCGCTCGCTGATCATCTCGATCGTCGCGATGGTGTTCCTGCCGCTGACCTTCATCACCGGCCTCTACGGCATGAACGTCGCGCATCTGCCCTATGCGCAGGAACCCTGGGCGTTCGACGCGATCATGAGCCTGTGCGGCGCGATCACCGTCGCGGTGCTGGGCTATTTCGTCCAGCAGCACTGGTTCCAGAAGTAGACGTAAGCCCCCTCCCCTTCGGGGGGGGGCTCATGGGATCACCCCGCGCGTGCGGTGCGCCAGGCGTCGGCGATCTCGTTGAGGCTCGTCGCCGCGGCGCGGAACGGGGCCGGGTCGGTGCCGACCGACGCGTCGACGACCGTGCGGCGGATGCCGGCGTAGAGCCGCGCCAGCGTCGCCGACACGTCGCCGCCGCGCTCGAAGTCGAGCCCCGATTCGAGCGCGAACAGGATGGCGGTGGCGCGGGTCACGCGCTCGCGCTTGGTGGGCAGGGGGTTGTTCTCCACCGCCCAGGCCGCCGCCCGCAGCGCCGAGACCAGTTCCTCGTAGAGCAGCTGGACAAGCCCCGGACCCTGCGCCTCGGCGGTGCGGCCGACGACGTCGATCTGGCGGTAGGTGGCGAAGGGGTCGCCGGAGAGCGCGGTCGCGTAGGCCATCAGCTATCCTTGTTCCACGCCTTGATCTGGTTTTCGAGGAAGGTCTGCGTCGACTTGTACGCGGTGACCATGCTGTTCATGCTGGAGAATTGCTGCGTCAGCCGCGTCGTCATCGCGTCCGACTGCGACGTGATCTTGTCCTGCTGGCTGCTGAGATCCTTCTGTGCCTTCGTATAGGCGTCCGCCGAGGCGCCGAGGCCATAGACGCTGCTGGACGCGGCAAGCGAGATGCCGGCGAGCGAGCTCTGCAGGCCGAGCGCGTTGCTCGACGTCGTCGCGAACATCGCCTCCAC
>JBKBTU010000009.1:24763-26877 GCA_046290715.1 Sphingomonas sp.
TGCGGCAAGCGAGATGCCGGCGAGCGAGCTCTGCAGGCCGAGCGCGTTGCTCGACGTCGTCGCGAACATCGCCTCCACTTCGTCGGGGTAGGCGGCGAGCATCTTGTTGAGCGTCGCGGTATCGACCTTCAGCGTGCCGTCGCGGTTGGTGCCGATGCCGATCTGCGCCAGCGTCGTCGGCGCACCGGCGGTGGTGGTGGAGACCATCGACTTGGTGGTCAGGCCCGACAGCGAGCGCATCAGCGTGCGCGCCGCGGTGTCGGACTTGAGATCGCCGTTGACCGGATCGGTCGCGGTCTTCACGCCCGCATAGACCTGGTTGTAGGTGTCGACGAAGTCGCTCACCGCCTGCGCGAGCGCGCTCGTCGGCCGCGTGCTGCTCAGCGACACGGGCGCTGCCGACACCGCGTTCAGCTGCAGCTTCACGCCGGAAACGAGGTCGCTGATCGTGTTGCTGCTGCGCTGGACGCTGACGCCGTCGACGGTCAGCTTGGCGTTGCCGGCGGTGCCGGTCAGCGTGCCGGTGCCGACGCCGACGTTGAACTGGTTGAGCGCGCTCGACGAATCGTCCGCCTTGAGCGTGAAGGCCTGCGCCGCGCCGGTCGTTCCCTTCAGCGACAGCACCGCCTTGCCGTCCTGGTCTGCGATGACGCTGGCGGTGACGCCGCTCTTGGCGGCGTTGATCGCGGCGGCGATGCCGTCGAGGCTGCCGTCGGTGACGTTGATCGAGACGGCCGCGCCGCTGCCGGCGGTGAAGCCGGTCATGCTGCTGCCGTCGCTGCTGTAGACCGCGGTGCCGAGCGTCAGCGTCAGCGTACCGGTACCGATCGTCGCGGTACGGTCGGCGATCGCGGCGGAGCGCGACCCTTGCGCGGTCGCGAGCTGGCTGACCGTGATGCTGGACGACAGCTGGCCGACCTTGGCACCGCTGATCGCCGAGGCCGACAGCACGCCGGCGTTCGAGCTGACCGGCTGGGTCTGCAAGGTGCCGCCGCTCGTCAACGTGCCGAGCGCGGTGGAGAAATTGCCGATCGTGCTCTTGAGCGTGCTCGTGGCGGAGATCTGCGCGGTCAGCGACGTCGCCTTGGCGGCGAGCGCGGCGTTCTTGGCGGCGAATTGCGCGGTGACGAGGTTGGTGACCAGCGACGCGGTGTCGACGCCCGATCCGGTGCTGAGCGAGGTGAGGACGCTTTGCGCGGCGTTCTTGGTGACGCTCGCGGTGGTCGCCGCCGAAGGGGTCGGCGTCGGCGTACTCGTCGTCGAGGTGGTGGTGACCATGGTTCGCTCGCCCTTGCTTCCCAAGTGTTAACGGCCGCAGCCGGTGTTTCTTAAGGGGTTTTCTTCGCGATCTTGATGCCGTGTTCGTCGAAGCGCGCGCTCTCGGGCACGTCCACCGGCGGCTGCGCGCTGCCGCCCGCCGCGGCGTTAAGATTAAAGACGAAGGCGAGCACGGTGGCGATCGCGACATAGAGGTCGTCGCGCACCTCCTGGCCTTCGCGGCTGGTGTAATAGACCGCGCGGGCGAGCATCGGATATTCGAGGATCGGCACGCGGCTTTCGCCCGCCACCTCGCGGATCGCGAGCGCGGTCGCACCGCGGCCCTTGGCGACGACCACCGGCACCTGGTCCTTGCCGCGGTCGTAGCGCAGCGCGACCGAGAAGTGCGTCGGGTTGGTGAGCACGACATGCGCCTCCGCCACCGCCTTGCGAACGCCGCCCTTCGCCATCGCCCGCTGCACGGCGCGCTGGTGGCCCTTCGCTTCCGGAGAGCCCTCGGTCTCCTTGTGCTCGTCGCGCACCTCCTGCTTGGTCATGCGCAGCTTGCTGAGCAGCTGGATGATCTGGATCGGCACGTCGAACAGCGCGATGGCGACCAGCCCCGCCGCCATCGCGATCATGATCCCGGTGAAGGTGCCGCCGAGCTCCGCCACCGCGTCATGCAGGCTGGAGGAAGAGAGACCGAGCGTCGCCCGGCTCGACTTCCACAGCATGTAGCCGCCGATCACCGCGAGCAGCACCCCCTTGAGCAGCGACTTGCCGAGCTCGATCCACCCCTGCGGCCCGAGTATCCGCTTGAGGCCCGAGGCGGGGTTGATGCGGTTGCCCTTGAAGGC